>CBFDBL010000105.1:0-12510 GCA_965603035.1 uncultured bacterium | reverse complement strand
TGCGGGAGCACGGGGTGGGCCTCGTGTCCCTGACGGAGTCCTTCGACAGCGGGACGCCGACGGGCAAGCTCATGATGACGATCATCAGCGGGTTCGCCGAGTACGAGCTTGACACCATCCGCTTTCGGACGCGGGCAGGCATGGCCGGGCGTGCGGCGGCGGGATTCTGGCCGACCCGATGGGAGCCGTTCGGCTTCAAGAAGGACCGGCCCGACGACGGCGGGTCCGCTACCCTCGTGCCGGACCCCGAGGCGGTGCCATGGGCGCGGCAGGTGTTCCAACGGTATGCGGACGGCGAAGGGCCGGGCCTGATAGCCGAGTGGCTGAATGACGAGCACGTGCCGACCCACGACGGGAAGCCGTGGACGCGGCGGCGGGTGCTCGACATGCTCAAGCACCCCGTCTACGCCGGCATGATACGGTGGGCCGGGGAGGTGTACGAGGGACGCCACGAGGCGATCATCGCGCCTGCCTTGTGGCAGCGCGTCCAGCGGCAGCTCGAGTCGCCTCGCCACGGTCGGATCAAGCGGGACAACGCCGACGCCCGCGACCTCTACCATCCTGCGCTCTACGGCATCCTGCGGGACCCCGAGGGCGAGCCCTTCGGGCGCTACTGGTGCCTGAACCGGCACGGGCAGCGCTTCTACTACTACACGGACCCCAAGACGGGGAAGCGGTTCAACGCGAAGGCCCTGGACGAGGAGATCGCCCGCGTGGTGCGGCTGTGGGTGACGGCGCCCGACGTGGTGGCCGGCACCCTGGACAGCGCGCGGCAGCGGCACGCCCGCAAGGTGGCCGACCTCGCGCGGCGGCGGGAGCGGATCGAGCACGAGATCGCGGCGGTGGACAGGCGGAAGGATCGGCTGGTGGACGCGGTGGCCGAGGGCCTGCCTGCGGGCGCGGCCACGGGCAAGCTGGCCGAGCTAGAGCGGCAGCGCGGCGGCCTCGTGGTGGGATTGGCGGGCTGCGACGACGAGCGGACGGCCCTGGACAGACAGCGGCAGGGCCTGGACACGTTCGCGAAGCTGCGGGAGTTCTTCGAGCGGGCCGAGGGCGGCGAGCAGTTCATTGACACGGGCAAGGTGCTGCGCGGGATGGTGCACGAGATCGAGCTTGACGTGGCGGCCGAGGAAGTCGCGCTGACCTTCTCGCACCCCAGATTGGCCGAGTTTTCTAACCCCGGAGAGGCCGAAAACGGGGCATTTTCGGCGAGTCCCGACATGAAGCCGGCGCCACAAGTCCAGGAATACCAAGGACCGGGCGCCGGTAGGGTTAGAAATGACCGGTGTGGGGTGGGTGAGGGGATTCGAACCCCCGACCTACAGAGCCACAGTCTGTCGCTCTAACCAACTGAGCTACACCCACCGTTGTCGCACAGTGGTCGGGGTGGGCGGATTCGAACCGCCGACCTCGTGCTCCCAAGGCACGCGCGCTAACCAAACTGCGCCACACCCCGCCCAACCCGACAGCACCTCATTATACCCCAGCACGGCCGGAAGTCAAATCGCCGAGCCTGGCAGCAACTGCGCGGTTCGCAACGCACTGCCGCTCACCGCGTGACGTGGCGCCGACGTTGCTCTTGACTCCGGGGGATGGGTGGACGGATGGATGATTGGATGGATGGGTAAGGCGTTCCGCGCCGCCGGTCCCGCTTGCCTGGTCTTGCGCTCGTTCATGCGTTTATCTACTCATGCAATCATCCACGCTGACGGCGGTGTCGGAGCGTGGCCCGACGCGAGACGGGGGCCACGTCGCAGATGCTTCCGCCTGGCGACGGCTTTGCGCGGTCGCGGGCGCCGCGCTACAATGTGGTCTTACGTCGCGTGATTCCGACGCTCGCCGCCAGAGGAGACGGGCCATGGCCCTCATCGTGAACGGGGAACGGATCGAGGACGAGGTGGTCCGCCGGGAGGCGGAGCGCATGCGGGCGCAGTTCGAGGAGGCGTTCGGCGAGGACGAGCCGGCGAAGCGCGAGGCGCGGCTGCTGGAGTGGGCGCGGGAGAACCTGGTGGAGCAGGTGCTGCTGCGTCAGGAGGCGCGCGAGGATCCCGAGCCCGTGCCGGCGCAGGAGCTCGACGAGGCGGTCGGGCAGGCGCAGCAGCAGCTCGGCATCGAGGAGGCGGACGAGGGACTGCGGCAGGAGGTGGAGATGCGCCTGCGTGTCCGGCGCATCCTCGATCGTGTGGCCGAGGGCGTGGCGGAGCCGTCGGAGGAGGCGGTCGCGCAGTTCTACGAGGAGCACAGCGAGGAGTTCATGGCCCCCGAGCGGGTGCACGTGGCCCACGTGGTGAAGCATTGGGGCGAGGGGGCGAGCCCGGACGCGGCGCGGGCCGAGCTCGAGGAGGTGCGTGCCGCGGTGGCGGCGGGCGCGGACTTCGCGGAGCTGGCTGCGGAGCACAGCGATTGCCCCGACAGCGGCGGCGACCTGGGGGTGTTCCCGCGCGGCCAGATGGTCGAGGAGTTCGAGCACGTGGTCTTCTCGATGGCCGTGGGCAAGGTGAGCCAGGTGTTCGCCACGCGCTTCGGCCTCCACGTGGCGCAGGTGCTCGAGCGGCTGCCGGAGGAGCCGATCCCGCTCGAGGACGTCCGCGAGCGGATCCAGGAGCACCTGCTGGGCGACGCCCGCAGCAAGGCGGTGGAGAAGCACCTCGACGGGCTGCGGATGCGGGCGACGGTGAAGGAGGCCTGAGGCGCGCGCGGCCTGCGCTCGCGCGCTCGAGTGTCCTGACTGACCGCAATCCTCCACAGGTCGGTGGGCCAGAGTAGACCTCACACTCCGTGTGAGGATCGTCACACGGAGTGTGACGGCTGCTTCCCACGGCAGGTCTGCTGTGCCGGGTGCCACGCTCAAACTCGTTTGGGCGTGTGGTGAGCCCCTTGCCCTGGGTTGGAGGACACGCCCAAACAAGTTTGAGCGTGGCACCCACGGCTCAGGCCTTCGCGACGAATGGGACGGGCTTCTCGTTCAGGACACTAGAGACCCTGGGGTGCGTCCCCGCGCTGCGACGGCGTGGGGACGCGGCCATGTGGGGCGCCGGGGGCGCTCGTTGGCGCGGAGGTCGATGTGGAAGGCGCAGCGGGCGGCTTCGCGGCAGTCGAGGCACAGTCACAGGCGTCCCTCGTTGACGTCGCGGAGGCCGCCGAGCTCGGCGTAGGTCTCGGCCACGGCATTGACGTGCATCCGCGAGCGACCGCCCAGGCCGACGATGGCGTAGCGCGTGCGTGTCGTCATGGCGCTTCGTGTGCTCCTGGATGCGTGAGCAGGCAGCCTCGGCCCTGCGATGGCCCGCATTCTATCCATCGTGCCAGCAAGTTCAAGGGTGAGCAGACGGCTCCCGACGGCCGCGCGTCAGCCCGCTCGGCGGGCGATAGCATGTCGCCGGTGCCGCGGCTGCCCCCCGCGGTCGTTGGCTGCGTGGCGAAGGGGGGCGGAAGGGTTCCCGTGGGTCACTCGACCGGCTCGCCGAGCAGGCGGAGGCAGCCGAGGCGGAGGGCGACGCCGCGGAAGAGCTTGGGGTCGTAGCGGCCGGCTCTCTTGGCGGACTCGATGGCGACCGCGCGGCTGGGCGGGTCGGGCAGCAGCTCGACGGTGACAGTGTGCTCGCCGTCGGGCAGGCCGCTCGCGAGGGGGATGGCCGCGAGGCGCTGGTAGTACGACCAGGGGTCCACCTGCTGGCGGGTGCCCGCGTCCTTGCCGTCGACGGTGACCTTCACGCGGCCGGTGTCGGGGCCCATGAGGTCGAAGAGGCTGGCGGCGGTTCCCTTGAAACGGAAGGTGAGCTTCGCCCCTGGCGTGCGGGTGAGCCAGATGGCGTCGAAGTGCCTGGCGAAGCGTCGGCTGAGCTCGTGGTCGGGCGGGAGCGTCTCCCACTTGCCGGAGAGCATGGCCTTGGTGATGGGCACCTGGCGGGCGCGTTCGGAGTTGTCGCTGCGGTAAGGCGGCTTGAGCGTGTGGGGAGCGGCCTTGGCCGCCTTCGCGGCCTGCTCGAGCGCGGCGACGATGGTCTCGGCATAGATGCGGTGCGCGTCGGCGGTGGGCCGGCGGCCGTCGGTGGTCACGAGCGTCTTCTTCGCCTGCTTCGCCTCCTCTTCGGTGCCCTTGAGCAGCACCTTGCCCTCGCGGTGCAGCCTGGCGACGCGGCAGGCCATGGCGACCGAGGGCACGCCGTAGTGCTCGGCGATCTTCTCGTAGGACGAGACGGGATGGGGGTGGACGCCCTCGGCGTAGTCGGTCTCGTAGCCGGCGACGAAGGCGTGGAGGAAGAGCAGGTCGAGGGTCGGGTCGGCCCGCCAGGCCTGGCGGACGATGGCCTCGGCCGAGCGCTGGATGGCGTCGGAGTTGGCCTCGCTCGGCGTCGGCGCGAAATCGACGAGCACCAGGTCGGGCTTGTGGGCGAGCACGTCGTGGCCGAAGCGGTAGACGCTGAAGCCGATCCCTCGGCAGCAGTCGCAGATGCCGGCGTCGATCTCCTCGACCTCGGTGCGCTGGCGGAGCCAGTCCATGACGATCTTGCGCCAGCCGGTGTTGGCATGGTGGATGCCGCCGCCGAAGTAGGCGACGCGGATCGTCTCGCCCATGGCGGCCTTGGCGAGGACATTGCCGAGGCCGTCGCGCAGGGCGAGCTCACCCGCTTTCTCGCGGCGGAAGCGCGGCGGCTCGTAGGCGCGCTCGGTCGTGAACGTGCCGCGCTGCCAGACGCCGGGCGCCTTGCGGACCGGCCATTCGGTGCGGTACTCGTCGCGATAGGGGCCGATCTGCTCGACGGGGATGGGCTGGAAGCCGAGCGCGAGCGCGGGCGAGTCGGGCTGGAGGCGGTAGTCGTGACTGGCGGGATCGACGAACAGCGGGTCGGCGAGGATCGAGTGGGCGTCGGCGCCCGTCTTGCGCCACTCGTCCCAGGAGAGCTTGGCCGACGGGTCGGGGATGGGGTGGAAGGCGATGCGCAGGTCGAGGCCGGGCTCGACGTAGATGCAGTTGCGGTCGAAGGCGGCGGGGTCGAAGTCCTGCCGGTCGATGCGCAGTGTGTAGAGGAGCTGGCGGCCCTCGCCGCCCCAGGAGCTGGCCCGCTTGCCTCGGAGCCAGGCGGTGCCGGCCTTGGTGTAGTAGACGATGTTGCGCTGGAAGCGGACGCCGGTCATCGCCTCGGGGCGGGAGTCGGCGATCTCGGCGATCTCGGGATACCGCTCGAGGTAGGGTGAGCCGGGCGCGCGGTTGTCGCGCAGCCGCTTGTAGATGGCTGGCCACTCGCTCCAGCTCGGGCTGAGGCGGCCGGCCTGGAAGGCGGGGCAGTCGACGATGACGTTGTTCTCCCACAGGTTGTCGCGTCCGCCGTGGTTGTGGAGGCCGCAGATGGGCACGGCGTAGAGGATGTTGCCGTGGACGTGGGTGCCCGTGGTCGGGTCGTCGAGGTAGATGCCCCAGGTGAAGTGGGGGTAGCCGAAGGGCACCTTGCCGTGCTGGACGGGCGCCCAGGAGTTGGCCTTGCCGAAGCCGCCGATGTGGTGGAAGAGGTTGTAGCGGATGACGTTGCCGCGCTGGGTCCAGTCGCGGGAGCAGAAGTAGATGCCGCCGGTGTCGCCGCTCTGGAGGTTGGTGGGGTGGACGACGTTGAGCTCCATGAGGTTGTCGTTGCCGCCGAGGGTGACGCCGGCGTGGGGCATGTCGTGGATGAGGTTGTGGGCGATGCGGTTGCCGACGCCTCGGATGCTGATGCCGTTGCGGTAGGTGCGGCAGATCTGGCCGCAGTGGTGGATGGCGTTGTTCTCGGCGAAGTTGCCCCCTGGCGCCAGGGTCTTGCGGTCGCCGCCGCTGAGGCTGATGCCGTGGTGGCCGCAGGCGTAGACGTCGTTGCTGCGCGCGCCCGAGTGCTGGCCGCCGCTGATGCTGATGCCGGTGCCGCCGACGTTGCGGACGGTGCAGCCTGCGACGAGGCTGTGGCGGCAGTCCGCGACCTTGATGCCCGTGCCGTCGCACATCTCGACGGTGAGGCCCTGGAGGGTCACGTGGTCGGCGCCGTCGAGCGCGATGAGGTCGCGGACGACCGGCGCGACGACGTCGCCGCCGCGGACGGGCTCGGGCGGCCAGAAGTAGAGGGTGTCGGTGCGGGGGTCGAGGTACCACTCGCCCGGGGCGTCGAGCTCCTCGAAGAGGCCCTCGATGCAGTAGCGGTCGCCGATCCGCAGCGGCCCCCAGGTGGTGCCCTTGAGCACGATCTTCCGCTCCTCGGGCACGTGCTTCGCCATCGGGAGGATGCGGAAGGCCCAGTCGTAGCCCGCGAAGATGAAGACCCGCCCCTCCTCGGGGTGCGCCCACGTGTGGGTCTCGTCGGTATCGTAGAAGAACTCTCGTTTCTGCTCGCTGCCCTCGGCGCGGGCCACGTGTGCCCACGGGCCGCCGTGCGGGTCGTCGGGGTCGAGGTTGGGGTAGCGTGCGAGCTGCATGCGTCGCCCGCGGAAGAAGAGCTGGCCGAAGCGCTTGCCCGCCAGCCCGTTCGCCTTCAGATCGCACTGGAGGACCTTGTCGCGATAGGGCTTGAAGCCCTCGAGCCGCTTCCCGCCGACGAGCCGCGGCCGCTCCTCGCCGAGGCCGCGATAGGCGATCGGCGCCTCCGCCGTGCCCGCGTCCTCGGCGCCCAGCGCGAGCGTCTCGGTCAGGGCGTAGTCGCAGGGCAGGACATTGACCACCGCGCCGAGAGGCAGGTCGCCCGCAGCCTTCAGCGTCCGCACCTCGTCGCGCGCACGCCCCAGCGTGGCGAACGGGGCGGCCCGGCGTCCCGTCCACGCATCGTCCCCGTCGGGCGACACGTACAGCATCACCGGGCCTCGCCCGGCCAGAGGGGTACAGCCGAAGGCAGCCAGCAGCATGAGCACGGCTCCGGAGAGAGCGACAGAGCGGGGGATCAGCATCGGCGGGCTCTTCCCAAAGGGTTCACTCGTTGTAGGCGCGGATCTCGAAGACGCGGGCCGACTTGTCGCCGTTGGTGCCGTGGACGGTGAGCCGCAGCTTCGTCGCCGCGATGGGCTCGAAGCGATGGACGCGGCGCCGCTGGTAGTTGCCCGTCGCCGCCGCGACCGTCCGCCACGCTTTGCCGTCGTGCGCCGACAGCTCGTAGTCGCGGACGCACTCGGGCGGCAGCGGCGCCGTGTGGTACTTCTCGTTCATGTCGGTGTCGAAGGTCAGGTAGACGGCGTTGAGGGTGGTGGGCTTGTCCCAGGCCAGCTCGAGCCACTGGGGCATGGGCTTCGTGGGGGCGGAGGCCCATTGGTTGCGCGCCGCGCCGACGACGCGGCTGACGCCGTTGACGGCATACTCGGGCGCGTAGTCGGCGGGCACGGCCAGCGCCGGGCGGGTGCGGAAGGCGTAGAACTGCCCCTTGACCACCGTCCAGCGCTTGTCGCCGCCGTAGGCCCGGCACGAGCCGAGCGGCGCGCGGCCCATGTGCCACGACACGCCTTCGGTCTTCGGCAGCCACATCCACACGAAGGGCGCGTCGGGAGCCACGTCGAGCGTGAAGTCCACCCACCCCCTCTTGCCCGCCGCGACCGTCGCCGTGACGGTGGCGACGTCGTCGCGTGACGAGAAGTCGCCCGTCTCCTTGCCCTGGCGGACGTGGAGCGTGACGGGGATGTCCTCCTGGCTCTCCGAGGCGAGGAGCAGGCCGACGGTCTCGAACTTCTTGTGGATGCCTCGTGGCCACATGACGGCGCGGGGCATGTTGAGGGGATGAGCGTCGAAGTCGCCGCCCTTGCGGCCGCGGCGCTCGTCGAACTCGTCGTAGGTGGCCGTGCTCGATGCCGTGACCTTGGCCTTGCGGGCGAGGTCGGCGGGGTCCTCGTTGCGGAGATTGGGGATGTACTGGTCGTGCTTGAGGAGGGTCTGCTGGAGCGCGGCGAGGTGCTTCTCGTAGATGCCGCGTGGCGTGGTCTTGCGGGCGACGGCCATGGCGGCGGCGGTGCCTGCCGCCTGGCCGGTGGTGGCGAGGGTGCCCTGGACGCGCACCGTGCCGAGCGCGATGTGGGTGACGCTCATGCAGCGGCCGCCCATCAGCAGGTTGGCGACGTTCCGCGAGTAGAGGCTGCGGTAGGGGATGGAGTAGACCGGCGCACGCGGATTGCAGTCGTAGGAGCCCCCGTCGCCGGAGTAGATGCCCTTGGGATGGTGCACGTCGATGGGCCAGCCGCCGTGGGCGATGCGGTCGGGGAACGGCACGGCCTGGAGCACGTCGTTCTGGGTGAGGATGTGGTCGCCGAGCAGGCGTCGGGACTCGCGCTTGGCGTCGCCGATGGGCACGTAGGCGATGGCGTAGTTGCGTGCGCGCTCGCGCTCGGGCCAGCGGTTCTTGATGTAGTCCCAGTAGCCGAAGCTGATGCGGATCAGCTCGTCGCGGGCCTGCTCGGCGTCCCACACGTCGTTGATCGTGCCGGGGTGCTCGAGCCACCACTGGCCGCCCGCGAAGTGCCTGATCCTGCGGCCGAAGCCGGTCGGCGGCGGGAACTTCGCGGCCCACGGCGGCGGCTCGTAGGGGGCCGGCTTGCCCGTGTCCACGGCGCGGTACGACAGCGCCCGCCGTCCCATCAGGCAGCCGCTCATGGTGATCTTGTCGGCCTTCTCGGGCGCCAGGCTCTCGTTGTGCTCGGCGCGGGCCTCGCGGCCGAAGCGGAAGTCGGCGCCCGCGAAGTAGCCGAGCCAGCCGTCGCCCGTGCAGTCGATGAACATCCTGGCGCGGTAGCGGAAGACCTGGTTGCTCAGCGTGTGGACGGCTTTGACCGCGGCGATGGTCTTCTTGTCGCCCATCTCGGCGGCGAAGACGTGGCGGTTGAGGAGCACGGTGAGGCTCTTCTCCTTCGCGGCCACGATGCGGAAGGGCTCGCTCATCTTGGGGTAGCCGAAACGGGCCTTCACGCGGCCCACCTCCTCGATGATGCCGCTCTCGCGGGCGTTCGGCTTCGAGCTGCCGGCGCCGCAGATGTGCACGCCGAGCTCGATGCTGGCGTTGCCGCCGAGGACGGGGCGATTCTGGATGAGCGCCGTCCGCGCGCCCAGCCGCGCCGCGGCGATGGCCGCCGGGCCGCCCGCCGAGCCCGCGCCGACCACGATGACGTCGAAGGCCCCGCCGTCCTGCGGCTCGAGCGACACGCCCGTCAGGCGGCTGCGCTCGCGGGCGATGTCCTCGACCTTCTCGGGCGGCGCGTACTTCAGGTCGGTTGTCAGGACCAGGGCGTCGCAGCGGCCGTAGTAGCCCGTCAGGTCGTGCAGGGCGAGGGCGGTCTTCCCCTGCTTGAGGCTGAAGTCGCCGGCCGACGCCCAGTGCCAGCGATCGTGCTCCGCCTCGCCGAACACCTTCTCGGACGCGACGCCGCCCACGACGACCCTGAACTGCCCCGGCGAGTGATCGGGAGTCCAGTCGCGCGAGCGGACCCAGACCCGCCACGCCCCCGCCCGCGGGATGTCCACCTCGACCTTCGCGTCCTCGACGGGCGTGCCGACGCCCGCCGCGATGAGATAGGCCGAGCCCATCAGGTGCACGAACTGCGTGTCGAGCAGCCAACCGCCGTAGTCGGTGAAGTCCTCGGCGTCGATCCACAGGAAGCCGTCCTCGACCATGGCGATCTTCCTCGTCGGCTTGCGGAAGGGGCGGACGGTGTCGCCGACCTGCTGGGGCTGGATGGCCACGTCCTTCTGGGCCTGGAGGCTCTGGCGGCCGCGCACGACGGATTCCTTGATCTCGACGGGCGACAGGGCGCGGGCGTAGAGCCGCACCTCGTCGAGCACGCCGGCCAGCGTGCCGCCGCCTGCCGACGAGCCGATGTAGACGCTCATCGGGGAGGGCTCGATGGGCTTGTCGTGTGGCGAGCTGCCGTCCTCGTCGCCGTTGACGAACAGCCGCATCTGCGCCCCGTCATAGGTCGCGGCGACGTGGGACCATTCGCCCGTCGGCCACTCGGTCTGCTTCGAGTGCAGGTAGGCGAGCTTCTCGCCGTGCCAGAGCAGGAGCCCGAGCCGCGGCCCGTAGAACCGCAGGGCGAAGGCACTCTCCTTGCGCACGATGGCGGGAAAGCCCGAGGGCTGCCGCTCGGCGAGCCGCACCCACGCCTCGATGGTCAGCGCCTTCGTCGGGCTGAGGCTGGGCGAGGGCGCGGCGTAGACGGTGGTCGTCCGCCCGTCGAACCCCATGCCCGTGTTGCGCACGCCCTTGACCAGCGTGCCCGCCCGCACCATCGCGTCGTTGGCCTGGCCCGACTGGTCGGGCACGACCCGCCCCTTCGCCTCGTCGAACGTCCAGTAGCCGACGAGGCCCTTGTCAGCCTCTGCGGCCAGAGCGGTCGTGACCGCCAGAATGAGGGTAAGGAGCATCAGCCAGCTCCGGTATCGCACGTCTTGTCTCCTATCAGGTCTTCCACTCTATGATAGCGCCGGCCTGCCTGAGCTCGCCACGCAGCTTCCCGGCGTTCACCTCGGCGAAGGTGGCGCCATCCTGGACGACCTGTCGCGCGGCCTGGCCGGCGGCCTGGCCCATGGCCATGCAGGGGGCCATGACGCGGAGGGGGCCGAGGACGGGACGCTCGACGCTGACGGCGCGGCCAGGGCAGATGAGATTCGTGACGGGCTTCGGCACCAGGATGCGATAGGGGATGGGCGTGACGGCGCGCTTGCGGCCGTGGCTCGGGTTGTCGCTCGGCCGCTTGGGGTTCGGCAGGTCCCAGCCGTAGGCCGAGAAGCCGATGGTATCGGGGAAGTCCCTGCCCGCGTTCAGATCGGCGACGGAGAGGACGTAGGGGCCGCGGATGCGGCGGGTCTCGCGCACGCCCAGCAGTGGGGCGACGGCCTTGAGCCTGGCGTTGGCGAAGCCTGGGAAGTGCTTCCGCATCACGGCCAGGAGCCTGTGCGTCTCGGCGCGGCCGCGGATCATCCCGTCCGTGACGGAGGCGGCGTCGGTGCCGTCGATGCCGACGAGTCGCGAGGTGTTGATCATCATCGTGCCCGGCTCGGTGAGCTGCACGCTGATGAAGATGTCGTAGGGGAAGGGCCACTCGCCTTGTTTGCGCAGGTCCTGGATCTTCTTGCGGAAGCGGGGGCAGTTGCCCTTGTGGATGGCGGCCGAGAGTGCGTCCTGCTCGACGCCGGAGACGTGGAACTCGAGGGTGGCGGCGGCCATGCCGCCCTCGGGGCCGCCCTTCTCGACCTCGCAGCCGCTGCGGGCCGCGACGTCGGCGTCGCCCGTCGCATCCACGACGGCTTTGGCGGGCACGGCGGCCAGGCCGCTCTTGTTGTGAACGATGACGTGGGAGATGCGGTTGCCCTCGACGCGGACACCCACGGCCTGTGTGAGCAGCAGCACCTCGACGCCGTCCTTCGCCATCTTCTCGTCGAGGAGCTGCGCGACGCCGAAGGGGTCGAGCGGGATGCCGGCGGCGAGCTGGCCGCGGTACCAGCCGTGCGGCTGATACTTGCTCTTCGGCGGGCCGGGGACGAGGGCGGCGCCGCGCTCGGCCGCCTCCTCGCTCAGCTCGCGGAAGAGGCCGCTGACGACCCATCTCTTGCAGTCGCTGGTCCTGCCGCCGAGCCAGTGGCTGACCAGGCCCGACGTGCTCGTGCCGCCGAGCTGGCCCTGGCCCTCGACCAGCAGCACGTCGAGACCCGCCCGCCGCGCGGCCAGCGCCGCCGCGATGCCCGACGGCCCGCCGCCGCACACCACCACGTCGCGGGCCTTCAGGATGGGGATCTCCCGCTGGAACCGCAGCGTCTTCGCGTCCTTCGCCATCTCAGCTCCCATCCCGCGCGATGCGAGCAGGGCCGAGGCCGCAACGCCAAGGCCCATCGCCTCGCGGCGGTTCAGAAGAGTCAGGCTCTCTGACATGGCTCCCTGCCTCTCCATCCTGCGCGCTCGCCCCTACGCTCCGCGTGGGGGCGCACGTCCCGCCGCTCCGCGGCACGGACAGCGATGCGCTCCCCCTCAGGAGCCGCAGAGCGGCGAGCGGGCCGTCCCCCCGCGGAGCGGAGGGACGAGCGTGGGTTACGGCCTGGCCTCGATGGCGGCGACGAGCTCGGCTTTCGTCGGCAGCCTCGCCAGGTCGCTGGCCTTGACGGTCAGGTGCACGGCCTGGCGCCAGCGATGGGGCATGAAGATGTGCAGGTCGTCGCCGTCGGGGGTGAGGGTGGCCTTGGTCTCGTAGATGCCGATCTTCGGCCCCGCCGTGCGGTGGACGACCTGGCCGCGGACCGCCTCGTGCGCCAGGATGCCCACGTCGTCGAGCACGCTGAAGCCCTTCGGCGGCGAGCCGAGCGCGACGTCCATCCCCTGGACCCCGACCGTCTCCGCCAGCACCATGTCCGACGTGTCGCCCATGTCGATCCACCTCACGGGTTGCAAATTGCCTGTGGCCGAGAAGTCGTAGACCCGCATCGCCGCCCGATGGGGCCGCAGGCCGATCGAGCGGAAGCTCGCGCGACGGGCGGACTGCTGCCCCACCTGCTTGCCGTCGATGCGGAACGTGACGGTGTCGCCTTCT
>CBFDBL010000104.1:0-12527 GCA_965603035.1 uncultured bacterium | reverse complement strand
GCCGGGGCAAGCCCAAAGCGGGTTATCGACGGGATCTGGCGGAGCTGGGCGAGCAGCTTCGCGGCCTCGTCCTGTGGCGGCTCGGTGGCCAGGCTGGCGGCGATGGCCTCGACGGCTTCGGGCACCCATCGGCCCTGCGCGGCGGCGATGTGCCCGGCCAGCTCGCCGAGCGCCTGACGCTTGACGTCGGCCGACGTGAGCCTGGGGAGGAGGTCGCGGAGGGCGGCGATGCGCTCCTCGCTCGTGAGGCAGGCCGATTCGAGGAGGACGAGCTCGAGGCGGGCCAGCTCCTTGACGGCGCCGTCGGCGAGTTGTGCGTCGTCGATGACGCTGCGGAGCAGGCGGAGCGCCGCGTCCAGCCGCGGCGGGGGATCGGCCTCAGGCGGCCCGGCGGCGGCCTCGGTCTCGGCGAGGGCGATGACGGCGCGGGCGGCCCAGGCGGTGTGGGGGTAGAGGCGTCGGGCGGCCTCGAAGCTGGCCCTGGCGCGGGCCGGGTCGCGCATCCTGGCGCCGAGGGCGCCGCGCAGGTAGAGGATGCGGGCCTTCTGCGTGGCCGTGGCGGCCCGCTCGGCGGCGGCGGCGAGCAGGGCCTCGGTGCCGCCGGTGACGCCTTGGCCGATCAGGCGCTCGAGCGTGTCGAGGTGGGTATCGAGGTCGAGGGCCTGCACCGTCAGGCGGGTGACCACGAGCCTGGCGCGGGCATGGTCGGGCTGCTGCTCGAGGATGGCTCTCCAGAGGGTGAGCGAGTCCTCGAGGCGGCACTCGCGGAGGTAGCCTTCGGCGAGGGCCTGCTTGGCCTGTATGGAGATGGGGTCGGCCCTGTGCTGCTGCTCGAGCTCCTCGATGCTGGCGGCCTGGGCGGCCAGTGCGAGTGCGAGGGTGAGGGCGAGGGTTCTCATTGCGGGCCTCCAGTCTGGCGCTCGAGGACTTTGAGGGCGTTGCGCCACTCGTCGAGGTCGGGGGCGTCGGGATAGAGCTCGACCATGCGGGCGTAGTAGCCCGCGGCATCCTTGGCGCGGCCTGTGGCCACGGCGAGCCCCGCGAGGGAGTGCAGGACGTTGCCGGCGGTGGGGGTGTAGCCTTCGGCCTTCTGGAGGAGGCGAGCGGCGGCGTCGCGTTGGCCTGCGGCGCGGAGGTCGATGGCGGCGCGGTAGCACAGGTCGGCGGCGGCGCGGGGGTCGAAGTGCTTCTTGGCGGCAGGGGAGTCGAGGAAGCGTTCGAGGGCGTCGTAGCGCCTTGCGGCGAGCAGGAGGCGGGCCTGGAGGTGGGCCACGCGCTGGCTGCCGGGCTCGCGCCTGGCGAGTGCGGCGAGGGACCTCTCGGCGAGTGCGGTCTGCCCTGCGGCGAGGTAGCCTGCGGCGACCATGTGGAGGGCGTCGGGGTGGTTGGGGTCGTGCTCGAGGAGGGTGATGCCTTCGTAGAGGGCGGAGAAGCGGGTGCAGACCTTGTAGTGGTCGGCCACGCCGTCGAGCTTGCCGAGCACCACGCGGCTGTCGACGAGATCGCCGACCTCGGCCTGCCGCGCGATGCGCCGCACGCGGATGGGGCCGAGCACCTTGCGCTGAAGCAGGTAGGCCCGGCCGAGCAGCAGGTGGAGCTCCGGCGTGTCGAGGCCGGCCTCCTGGGCCATGAGCAGGTACTTCTCGGCGAGCGCTCCGAGGCCGCGCTCGAGGCAGATCTTGCCCAGGAGGAAGCTGTTGGCGGGGTTGCGCACGTCCTCCTTGAGTGCCTTCTCGAGGTAGACCTTGGCCTTGGTGTTCTGGCCGAGGGCGTGGTGGCACTGGCCGAGTGCGGCGGCGGTGGTGGGGTCCTGCTTGAGTCGGTAGGCGTGGTCGAGGCAGGCGATGGCCTCCTTGTGCTTGCCTGCCTGGAGCAGGAGCTGGCCGGCGAGGCCGTTGGCCTCGGGGTTCTCGCGGTCGCTGTCGAGGACGGCGCGGAGTGCCGCGAGGGCGTCGTCGGGGCGCCGCAGGTGGAGCCAGGCGCGCGCGAGGAGCAGGCGCTCCTGGATCTTCGCCGTGCCAGCGCGGTAGCCGGGCTCCAGGAGCTTCACGACGCCGGCGTAGTCGCCGCGGGCGTAGACGGCGACGGCCTTCGGCGCCCCGGCGCGAGCGGCGCCGAGACACAGGAGCGCCATCGCGAAGCCCAGGACCGCGGGGCCGCGTCGCCTGGGGGTCGACGGTCTCATGGTGCTGCCCTCCATTGCAGAGCGGGCTCGCGTGTACGGCGGGCGCGCGATCGGCGGGCCGGCGCGCAGCGGAGCACGCGATCCCATGCGGGGACATGGGGTGGACGGGGATTGGTGCGGATGCGGTTACGTAGCCGGTAACGGAGGGAGATGAGCTTCCTCGCGCGGCTTTCCCGGCACCGCGCCGCTCGCATTATCGCGCGGCGGCGGGCGCGATCAAGTTAATTCCATTTAATGATCTGCCCCGAAACCATCATCCTCCGGGGCGGAGTGCGGCGGGTCATCTCAGGACGCGGACCACGCCCTCGGAGCCGTCCACGTGGAGCCTGGCGCCGCGGGGGATGAGCCGGGTGGCGCCGTGGATGTTGACGACGGCGGGCAGGCGGTACTCGCGGGCGAGGATGGCGCCGTGGGAGAGCACGCCGCCGCGCTCCATCACGAGCGCCGCGGCCTTCGCGAGCAGCGGCGTCCAGGCGGGATCGGTCGACGGGCAGACGAGCACGGCGCCATCGGGGAATTGCTCGGGCGGGACGGGCTCGCGGGCGACAAACGCCGGGCCTTCGGCCGCGCCGGGGCTCACCGGCGTGCCGCGGAGCACCTCGGCGGCCTCGGCGGGCGGGCGGAACACGGGCTCGTCGCTGAAGAGCACGGGCGGCAGGTCGAGGCTCAGCCATCGCTCCCGGTCCGCCTTGCGCCGGGCGACGACGTCGAGCAGTCGCCCGCGGTCGGACAGGTCGGCCAGCTCCCCCCGCTCGAGCCAGAAGACGCCGCCGTCGAGCGCCAGGCGGCGGTCGAGCGCGAGCAGGGCCTGGCGGAGCAGCTCGTAGCCGCGCATCAGGTGGTGGCGGCCGAGGGTGCGGAAGGGCAGGTAGCGGCGGAGGACGCCGATCTCGGGACCGAGCGACGGGAGCGCGGCCGCGCTCTCGGCCGCGACGGCATCCGCCGGCTGGGCGGGGGCGGGGGGCGCCGAGGCCGCGAGCCGCTCGGCCTCGTGGGGGACCTCGCGCCAGCGGGGGGCCGCGAGCTCCATCTCGCTCGCGCAGCGGTGGCCGAAGGCCTCGATGAACTGGCCCGGGGTCCATTCGCCGGCCCCGAGGCGGCGGAGCGCGGTCTCGGCGCTGCCTTCCTCGCCCGGGGGCAGCGCCGCGACGAGCGCGGCGGCGGGGAAGGGCTCGTCGGGCTTCGCCTTCTCCCAAGCGTCGCGCACGCGGCCGAGGGTGAACTCGGCGAAGAGGCTGCCCTTGAGCAGCGCGCGAGCAAAGCGATTCATCACCGCCTGGCGGCGGGCCTCGAAGCGGGCGACGAGCTGCTCGACGCCCGTGCCCGCGAGGTCGATGCTGCGCTCCTCGGCGAGCCAGGCATCGAGCGCGGGCAGGGATTCGTCGCGGATGAGCCTGTCGGCGCGCTCGCGCAGCGCGAGCAGCCGCCGCTCGGCGCGGACCATGCGCCAGGCGTGCAGCGGCAGCTCGAGCACGAAGCCGAGGGTGGGGCGGATGGCGGGCTTGGGGTAGGCGGCCTTGGCGGGGTCGGCCTCGAGGGCGGCGAGGTCGTGGCGGAAGGGCACGCCGCGGAAGTAGAGCTCGGCCTCGCGGCTCAGGTTGACGTACAGGCGGCCGGCGATGAGGTCGAGCAGGCCCAGCTCGTCGACCCGCGGCGAGGGGCGGAAGCCGCAGTCGCGGAAGCACAGGCCGTACCCCCCGCGGCCCGACATGAACTGGCGGAGCACCGACCACGTCATCGGCAGCGGCGCGGGGATCACCTCGGCGATGTTGTAGCGGCTCCAGCACGTGCCCTCGGGGTCGGCCAGCTCCGCCATCTGGGCGCGGGCCTCGGCGGCCACGTCCCCGCCCGACACGGTGACCGGCCGGGCTTGCAGCACCCAGAGCGTCCCCTCGGCGAGCGCCCACTCGATGTCCTGCGGACCCGCGGAGGCGGCCTCGATCTCCAGCGCCAGGCGAGCCAGGTCCGTCACCGTCTGCTCGTCGAGGACCCCCGTCTCGGCCAGTTCGGCCTCGACCACGGCGAGGCGCTCCCTGTCCACGAGATAGCGGTCGGGGGTGACCTTGCCCGAGACGACGCGCTCGCCGAGGCCCGCGGCGGCCTCGATGACCAGCCGGTCCTCGCGGCCGCTCACGGGGTCGATGGTGAACGCCACGCCCGCCGCCTCGGCCGCCACCATCCGCTGCACCACCACGGCCATCGCCGCTGGTGCGTGCCCCGTCCCATGGGCCCTATCGGCCCTATAGACCTCGGCACGGGCCGTGTCGAGGGAGCGCACGCACTCGCGCACGGCGTCGAGCAGGGCCTCATCGCCCGCGACGTCGAGGAACGTGGCGTGCTGCCCGGCGAAGCTGGCCTGCGCGGCATCTTCGGCGGTGGCGGAGGAGCGGACGGCGACGGGGCCGTGGCCGAGGCGCGCGCGTGCCTGGAGGATGGCGTCGCAGAGCGCGGGCGGGGGCTCGCCGGCGGCCAGCGCGTCGGTCGTGATGACGAAGGCGTCGGGCACGGGGAAGCCTGCGACGTGCAGGCGGGCGAGGTGGAGGCCCTTGCCGCCGACGAGGGCCAGCGCGTCGGGCGGGACGTCGGGCAGGAAGAGGATGGGGTCGCAGGCCATCGGAGCCGCCGGAAAGGAGGTCAAGGACGAGGACGATCAGGGAGCGGAGCCGAGGCAGACGACGCGGCCCGCGCCGGTGCCGAAGACGAGCTTGCCCTGGTAGAGTGCGGGCGAGCTGACGATCCTGGCGCGCTTGCCCGCGGCCTCGGTGTCCCACGTCCAGCGGAGCGTGCCCTTCGCGGCGTCGAGGCAGTAGAGCTTGCCGTCGGTCGAGCCGACGACGACGCTGCGGGCCGTGACGACGGGCGAGGCGACGACGGCGTCCGCGGTCTTGTGCTTCCAGCGGACCTCGCCGGTGGCCATGTCGAGCGCGTAGAGGTGGCCGTCGCGGCAGCCGAGGTGGACGAGGCCGTGGGCCGCGGCCAGGGCCGTGAAGATGCCGTCGGGCAATGTCCGCCGCCACTGCTCCTTGCCGTTGAAGGTCGCGTAGCAGAGCGCGACGCCCGCGGGCCGCTCGGCGCTCGCCACGAAGTCGCCGGTGCCGGCCGCCGCGAAGACCATGCCGTGCGCGACCGACGGCACGCCCCAGGCCGCGTAGGGCGTCGTCTGTTCCCACAGCCGCTTGCCGGTGCGGGCGTCGAGGCAGAAGACGATGATCTCGTCGTAGCCCGAGCCCGCGTAGACCCTGCCCTCGACCACCACGGGCGCCACGTCCACGTGGGGGCCTGTGTGATGCCACACGACCTTGCCGGTGGCGAGCTTCGCGCAGTAGACCCCGTCGCCGCCGGCGCCGACGTAGACGCGGTCGCCGACGACGTAGGGCGAGGACTCGACGTGGCTCTTGGTCTGGAGCTTCCACAGCACGGTGCCCGTGCGCGCGTCGAGGCATCGGAGGGCGGAGTCGCTGTCCTGATGGAGGCCCTCGCCGACGAGTACCTTGTCGCCGGCGACGGCGGGCGAGGAGAAGACCTGCTGCGCCACGTCCGTCCGCCAGAGCTGCTTGCCCGTGCGCAGGTCGAGGGCGTAGACGGAGCCGCCCGAGCTGAACAGGCCGCCGTGCGCCTCGCCGATGTACACGCGACCGTCGGCCACGGCGGGCGACGACGCGAAATCGGCGACGGAGCGGTCTTCGTCCTTGAACGCCCAGAGCAGCCTGGGCTTCGCCGGCGGCTCGGAGTCGTCCACGGTGCCCGTGCGGGTCGCGTTGGCCCGGAAGCCGAGCCAGGGCTCTGGCGCGACGGGCACGTGGGTGCGGGTGGTGGCAGGCGGCTGGGGCGCGGCGCCCTGGGCGTCGGCCTTGCGCGCCGCGCCGGTGGCGAGCGCGACGACGGCATAGGCCGCGATGCAGCCGCCGACGACGCCGGCGGTGATGAGCTTGTGGGTGCGGACCAGGTGCGCGACGCGGGCCGCCGCCATCCGCCAGGTGCGGATGCTGAAGACCATGGCCACCATGGCCCCGAGCGCGAAGAGGAGCTGCGGCAGCACGGCGACCAGCGCCTGGAGCGGCGAGAAGAGCGACGGGATCACCGCGTAGGCCGGGCGCATGGTGACGACCAGGGCGGCCGCGGCGAGCGCCGCGAGGAGAGCTGGCTTTCTCACTGGAAGTCCTCGTCGCGTAGCGTGAGCATCGTGGGCCGGGTCGAGATGACGACGGTCTTCAGGGCGAGGCGGCCGTCGGTGAGGGCAGCCGCGACGCGGCACTTGCCGGCCGGCAGGCCGAAGTGGGCGATGGGGCTGGCCTGCCCGCCGCAGCCCTCGGCGCCGCGCAGCTCGCGCAGCCCGAGCGGCCTGCCCTGGGCATCCTGCACGCGGACGACGGCGCCGACCACGCCCTTGCGAGCCTGGAGCCCGACGCGCAGGGAGCCGTGCCCGGCCGCGCGCTCCGTCTCATTGAGGAGCACGATCGCCTTGCGCTCGAGGTTCACCACGAGATCGAGGTCGCCGTCGTCGTCGATATCCGCCATCGAGGCGGCGAAGGCGGGGCTCAGGCCGTCGAGGCCTGCCCTCGCGGTGGCGTCGCGGAAGCCGCCCTTGCCGTCGCCGAGGTAGAGCCGGCTGTCGCCCTTCGTGTGGCAGACGAACAGGTCGAGGCAGCCGTCGAGGTCGGCGTCGCCCCAGGCCGCGGCGAAGCTGGCGGCCGGCGAGCGCGCGAGGGCGCCCGCCTTCGTGAGCACGTCGGTGAAGGTGCCGTCGTTGTTGTTGCGGTAGAGCTGGGGCTTGCCGCGGGAGGGGACGAAGAGGTCGAGGTCGCCGTCGTTGTCGTAGTCGGCGAAGGCCACGCCGCGCTTGTTGTCGTTCGAGGCCGCGATGTCGATGCCCGAGGCCTCGTCGAGGCTGAACGTGCCGTCGCCCTCGTTGTGGGCGAGCACGCCGCGGCCGAGGTTGTAGAGGAAGTCGGTGTAGCCGTCGCCGTCGTAGTCGGCGAAGGCGATGAAGTCGCCGTTGCCTCGGCCGATGCCCTTGGTGCCCAGGCCGGCCTTGTCGCTGACGTCGCGGAACCAGGCCGGGCCCTTGCCTGTGTTCTCGTAGAGGCGGATGCCGTCGTCGCCGTTGGTGATGAGGACGTCGGGCAGGCCGTCGCCGTTGTAGTCGAGCCAGCCGGCGCCCTCGGGGTTGCGGCTGCGGGGTGCGGGGATGCGAGCGGAGTCGTCGCGGAGCTTGCCGCCGGCGTTGGAGAAGAGCTGGAAGTTGCAGGTGAGCAGGTCGGGGTGGTCGTCGAGGTCGTAGTCGGCCCATGCGGCGGCGCGGGAGCCGGCGATGCGGGGGAGCAGGCCTGCGGCGACGGCGCGGAAGGTGCCGCCGTCGTTGACCATCACGACGTTGCCGGCGCCGCAGCACAGCGAGAGGTCGAGCTGCTCGTCGCCGTTGACGTCGGCCCAGGCGATGCCGCGGGCCTCGCCGCCGGGATGCGCGATCTCGGCGGCCCGCTGGAAGCCGCTGCTCGTGCCGCGCACGCGGTCGAAGGCCACGCTGCCCTTGGGCGGCAGCCCGTCGACCAGGAGCATCACCTTGTCGAAGGTCCGCTTGGGCAGCGGCTGGCGGTGCTTCCAGTCCGAGGCCTTGGACTTGAAGGTGGCTGCGGCCAGCGGGAAGCTGACGCGCGCGGCGCGGGCCTTCGGCGGCACGGCGACGACGGGCGTCTCGTACATCGTCCAGTCGGGCGCGGAGCCGAGAGCGAGGGCGACGGTGAGCGCGCGGTCGGAGCCGTTGTCCACCTCGGCCGACAGGCGGGAGGCGTTCGTGAGGTCCACGTGGTGGAGGATGGCGACGGCGAGTTTCCTATCGGCGGGGCCGTCGCACTGGACGCGCAGGATCTTGCCCCTTGACTGGGTCGTCTCGACGGCGAGCTTCGCGGGGCGCGCCCAGTCGGTCTCGACGGCCCATCCCGGCACGGCCTCGAGCCCGTCCCTCGGGTCGTCGGCTGGGGCCGGTGCGGCGGGGCGCGCGGTCGGCGGTGCGCCTTTCTTGGGGTCGAGCTTGGCGACGCGCGGGTTGGGCTTGGGGCCTTTGCGTCGGCCGGCCAGCACGTCGGCGGTCACCTGGATGAGGTCGGGGGTGGCGCCGTTGAAGGTGCGGCCCATGTAGACCTCGAGGTGGCTGTGCCGCCACCACACCTTGCTGCGATCGCGCTGGTCGGTGCCGAAGAGCTGGAACCACGTGGCCCCCGCGTGGACGCACGAGGCCAGGCGGTTGCCTTCCTTGCGGAAGAAGATGATGAACGGCTCACCCTGGCGGATGCGGGGCATGAGGTAGGCGGCGTGGTCGCCCGGCCCCGCCCCGATGTTCATTTGGATGCGCTGGAAGTCCCGGCGGCCCTTGAGCGCGCGCTCGACCTTGCCGACGGCGATGCGCTTGTTGGGGTCGACGCTCTCGAAGCGCCCCGCGTAGACGTGGGAGGACTCCTTGAGCACCTCGTCGAGGGAGTAGATGCGCGCGATGAAGGCCAGCGCGGGCGCGTTGAGCAGCAGGAGCGCCAGGAGCCACCGACAGCGGGGCGGACGGTGCATGGCGTGTCCTCAGTAGCGGATGTCGAACGTCTCGAGGCCGCCCTCGGCCGGCTCGGCCTGCGCGTCGAGGTTCGCGACGCGGGCCGCGCGGGGCCCGCGCTTCAGCCGCTCGAGCAGCGCGTCCACCTGTGCGCCGGGGCCTTCGACCACGGCCTCGACGCGCCCGTCCGCCAGGTTCCTGACCCAGCCGGCGAGCTTGCGCCGTCGGGCCTCGCGCTGCGTGTAGGCCCGGAAGCCGACGCCCTGCACCCTGCCCGTGATGAAGACGTGGACGCGGCGGGTGCCGGCCGCGACCTTGGCCATCACGCGCTGGAAGACGAGGCGGACGGCGGCGCCTGCCGGCGGCAGGGCCTGGGCGTTGGCCTTGTAGAGGTTCTCCTGGGTCGCCTCGGCGCGGGGGTTCTGGAGCAGAGGTGAGGCGTCGGTGTGGTGGAGGCCGACGAGGCTCCTGGTCACCGAGGCCTGGAGCACCTGCTTGTCGGCCGCAGGGTCGAAGCCGGTGGTCGAGCCCGTGAAGGTCCAGGTGCCGGGTGCGAGCGGCTTGCCGGTCTTGCGGTAGGCGACGCACTCGTCGGCGGGACGGCTGACGGACTTTCCGCCGTGGTCGTAGACGAGGAGGATGCGGACGGGCTTGCCCTGGGGCGGCTGGCCGTCGGCGGCGGGCTTGCCTGCGGTGAGGCCGATGCGGAGCAGTGCCTGGTGGATGGCCGCGGGCGCGCACTCGGTGGCGAAGACGGTCTCGTAGTCCTTGCCGCCGCTGGCGACCAGGATGTACTCGATGGCGCCCTTGAGCTGCTCGTAGCGGCCTTGCTTGACGACCGTGGCGGGCACGGTCACCGTCCGGGCTTTCTCATCGACGACGGGCTGCTGGGCGCCGACGGCGAGCGCCGCGACCAGCCAGCTTGCGGTCAGCACCACGGCACGCATGCGCAGGCCCCTCCTGGCGGGAACGGTAGGGATGCTCATACTACCCTAATAGCGCTCGGGGCCGAGTTGTCAAGGGGATGTAAAGCGATGTAAGAAAACGCGCGTCCGCGGCACAGCGCCTGACCGGCGCTTGACCCGCCGCCGCGCCTGCGCCACGATGGTGGCGATCTGCCAGGTGCTGGAGGGGCTACCGCACCCCGATCCTCGCCTTGGAGGCACACGGCCATGGGCTGGTCGCGCCGCGCGTTCCTCGCCTCGTCGATGGCCGCAGCCCTCCCGCTCACAGGCCGGAGCGACAGGATGAGCCGACAGAAGGACGTGCCCTGGCTCGCCGACGTCCAGACCCCGCCCGCGAGCGTGCCCGACAAGGCGCCCAGCCTCGCGCCGCTGCTCCTTGACGGCCAGGGGCGGAAGCTCGCGACGCTGGCGGCCTGGAAGCGGCGGCGGGCCGACCTGCGGCGGCGGTGGAGCGAGTTCCTCGGCGCCTTGCGCTGCGAGCGGCCGAAGCCGAAGCTGACCGTCGTCGAGGAGGACCGCCCCGAGGGCTGCATCCGCCAGCTCGTCCGCTACGAGAGCGAGCCGGGCATCCTCGTCGAGGGCTACCTGCTCAGGCCGGCGAGCCACGAGGGGCCGCGGCCCGGCGTCGTGTGCCTCCACTCGACCGTCGGGCACACGATCCGCCAGCCCGCGGGCGTGGAGGGCAATCCCGCGAAGGCCTTCGGCCTGAAGCTCGCGCGGCGCGGCTTCGTCGCCTTCTGCCCCAAGTGCTTCCTGTGGGTCGGGGAGGGCGGCTACCGCGACAAGGTCGCCGCGTTCCGGAAACGCCATCCTGGCTGCAAGGGGATGGCGAAGATGCTGTGGGACGCGACGCTCGCGGTGGACGTCCTGGCGAGCCTGCCCGAGGTCGATGCGAAGCGGCTGGGCGCCGTCGGCCACTCGCTGGGCGGGAAGGAGACGCTCTACCTCGCGGCCTTCGACGAGCGCGTCAAGGCCACGGTCTCGAGCGAGGGCGGCGTCGGCATCTCCTACTGCAACTGGGACGCCCCGTGGTACCTGGGCGAGGCCGTGCACGACAAGGCGTTCGAGCGTCGGCACCACGAGCTGCTCGCCCTGGCCGCGCCGCGCGCCTTCCTGCTCCTCGGCGGCGACGCCAGCGACGGCGCCCACAGTTGGCCCTACGTCGCCGCGGCCCTGCCCGTCTACCGCCTCTACGGCTCGCCGCCGCGCCTCGGCCTCCTCAACCACCGCAAAGGCCACAGCGTCCCGCCCGAGGCCGAGCGCCGCCTCTACGAGTGGCTCGAGACCTATCTGTGAGGCCTCGAGCGCCGGCGGACTCGACTCCCTCTCCCATCGGGAGAGGGCGGGGGTGAGGGAGAACAGAGGCAGGGCCTCCGTGTCCGGGTTCCTCTCTCGTTCGCCCCTCACCCTGACCCTCTCCCGCGGGGAGAGGGAACCCGAGGGCAGGCTTCACCTCAGTTCACACTCAGCGCCGTGAGCATCTCGAGGATCTCGATCCTCACCTGGTCGGCGAGGGCGCGGTCCTTCGGGGCGTCCCAGCGATACTTCGTGGCGCTCTCGGCATGGAGGACGCGGTCGGGGGCGGCCGCGAGCAGCGCTCTGGCCGCGGCGAGCTTGGGGTGGGCGGGCTTCGCCTTGGCGAGCGCGGCGATG
This sequence comes from uncultured bacterium, assembly GCA_965603035.1. GTDB lineage: Bacteria > Planctomycetota > PUPC01 > DSUN01 > DSUN01 > CAZDNN01. The sequence continues at coordinate 1,183 of CBFDBL010000104.1, read as the reverse complement.
CGGTCGCGGAGCATGACGAGGTACTCGTAGTCCTCGACGCCCTCGCGGATGGCCTCCATGTACTTCGCGCCCGTGACGGTCGTGTCGTCGAGGTACAGGGGGCAGTAGGGGCCGCGCGTGGTCGCCACGTACTCGTTCCAGCACGAGACCCGGCCCGTGTCGCCGAAGGCCCAGAAGCCGGCCCAGCGCCCGCCGATGGCGAACACGTGCCACTGCTGGAGCAGGTAGTAGCTATACGGGTCGAACGTGCGGGCCGGCCCGGCGCACGAGTAGAAGCCGAGCTCGCAGCCCCGCTCGCGCTGGCTCAGGAACAGCTTCTTGTACGCATCGCCCTTCTGGAGCCACGCGGCGCGGTTGGGCACCAGGACGTTGACGGCCCCCATCATCTCGCGACAGGTCTCCAGCTCGCGCGGCACGGCGTCCACCCACACGAGCACGTCGGGCTCGGCCTTGTGGATGGCCTTCGCCCAGGCGGTGGTCACGTCGAACTGCTCCTTGCGGTTCGGCTCGTCCACGAGCAGCAGGCCGAGCTGCGAGGGCTTGAGCCCGAGCTTGCGCACGTGGTCGGCCCAGAAGCCGATCCAGCCGCCCACCTTGCGCTCGAAGGCCGGCGTGCCGATCCTCGAGCCGAGGAACGTGTCGCGCACGCTGCGGTACGAGCCGATGGCGACGAAGATCATGTAGCGTCGCGCATCGGGCCACCGCTTGACCCAGGCATCGAAGTTGGCCGTGTCGGGCGGCTGCGTCAGGTTGCCGTCGTCGTCGTACTTGCCCCACGGCGTGGCCGCGCGCGTCGCCCACGGTGTGTTGACGCCGTGCTCGCGGAGATGGGCGATGAGGGCGTCGCGATTCGCCGGCGTCACGCCATACTGCCGCTCGGCGTTCGTGTAGGACCAGCCGCCGAGCAGCAGCGAGGTCTCGTTGGGGAATCGGAGTGGGTAGATGCGGAGGCGAATGGGCACGGTGATGGGTGGCAGTATGACCCTGAGCATGCGATGGATCACGACCTGGCCCTCGCGGACCGCGTGCTGCAGTTGGATCGGGGGCGGGTCTCGATCAGCAATTCCGACGACTGGCGTGCAAGCCCATCAGGCAAACGAGCCCCACGATCAATTGCAGCAGCGCGCCGGGCTCGGGTACGAAGATGTAGCCATTTCGAACGAGCGTATCGGAACCACTCGCA
>CBFDBL010000103.1:0-12590 GCA_965603035.1 uncultured bacterium | reverse complement strand
GCGACCGCTGCACCCGCGGCCCCGCCCGCCCCCAGACCCTGCTCATCGTGGACGACGATGAGTCCCTCCTCGAGCTCGAGCAGGCACTCTTCGAGGAGGCCGGCTACCGCGTCCTCACCGCCACCTCCTCCGACCAGGCGCTCCAGCGCTGCTACGACCAGGGCCCCGTGGACCTCTGCCTGCTCGACGTCATGATGCCCGGCCGCGACGGCCACTACTGCGCCGTCCACCTCCGCGACCGGATCACCGGCCGCTTCCCCATCATCTACGTCACCGCCCTCCCGCGCGACCGCGCGCGCGACGACCTCGCCGACGACTACGTCGCCAAGCCCTTCGACCCCGACCACCTGCTCGCCGTCATCCGCCGCCACATCGGATGAGAGGCGTCCCCGCGGGAAGGCGCGGGGACTCCCTGTGGCCATGTCTGGCGTGGCTGGGTCAGGCCTTGCGCAGGATGCGCTCGTAGATGCGGGCGGCGGCGGCGACCTGGTCGAGCTCGACCCACTCGTCGGCGGCGTGGGCCTGCGCGGCGTCGCCGGGGCCGAGCACGAGCGCGGGGATGCCGGCGCGCGAGAGCTCGGCGGCCTCGGTGCCGAAGGGCACGCCCACGATGTTGGCCTCGCCGCGCACCACGGCCACGGCGTCGAGCGCCATGGCCACGAGCTCGGAGTCCTCATTGACCTGGAAGCCGTCGCTGGCGAAGACGGTCTCGAGCGTCGCGCCGTGGCGCTCGCACACGGCGCGGACCTCGGCCTCGGCGGCGCCGATGGGCTCGCCGGGCATGAGGCGGCGATCGACCTCGATGACGCAGCGGTCGGGCACGGTGTTGATGGTCAGGCCGCCGTGGATGGTGCCGACGCTGAGCGTGGGCGGCCCGACGAGGTGGTGGGCGGGTCGCTGGCAGAGCTCGCCGGCCAGGGCCTCGAGGTCGGCGAGCAGGGGCGCCATGCGGTAGATGGCGTTGTCGCCGAGGTCGGGGCGGGAGCTGTGCGCGCTCGTCCCCCCGGTGGTGAGGGCGAGTCGGAGCGCTCCCTTGTGGGCGACGACGACGTCGAGGCGGGTCGGCTCGCCGACGATGGCGCCGCGCGCGTCGAGGCCGTGGGCGAGCAGGGCTCGGATGCCGCTGTAGGCGCACTCCTCGTCCATCGTGGCGGCCAGGACCACGGGCGTGCGGTTCGCCCGCGCGGCGGCGACTCGCCGGACGGCCACGAGCATGGCGGCCAGGGCGGCCTTGTTGTCGCAGGCCCCGCGGCCGTAGAGCCGCCCGTCGGCGACCCTGCCCTCGAAGGGTGGCACCGTCATGCCCTCGGCGGGCACGGTGTCGAGGTGTGCCACGAGCACGAGCGGCGGGCCGGCGGACGGGCCGTCGAGCCGCGCCACCACGTTGGGCCGGCCCGCCAGCACCTCGCGCACCGCGACACGCAGCCCCGCGTGGCGCAGGTAGCCCGCGACGCGCCGGGCCAGCCGCGCCTCGCCGTAGCCCTCGCCGAGCGCCCCGGCGCGGTAGGGGTTCATGCTCGGCACGGCCACCAGCGCGCGCAGCAGGGCCACCACCTCGTCGTCCACGGCGTCACCTGATGACGAACTGGAGGAAGACGGGTCCGAAGATCATGATGAACGTGGCTGGGAAGAAGAAGCAGATGAGCGGGAACAGCAGCTTGACGGGTGCCTCCATGGCGGCCTTCTCGGCGGCCTGCGAGCGTCGGATGCGGAACTGGTCGGCCTGGATGCGGAGGATGGGCCCGAGGCTTGCGCCGAGCTCGTCGGCCTGGATGAGCGCGCTGGTGACCGAGAAGATCTCCTCCATGACGATCCGCTCGTGCAGGTCGCGCAGCGCCTCGGCGCGCGGCACGCCGATCTGGACCTGGCGGAGCGTCTCGCCGAGCTCCTGGCTCAGCGGCGTGTCGGGCTGGCGGCGGATGATGCGGGCGAGCGCCGCGGTGAAGTCGAGCCCCGCCTCGACCGACAGCGTCAGCAGGTCGAGCGCGTAGGGCAGGGCGTTGCGGATCAGCTGCTTGCGACGCTTCTCGCAGTCGCGCAGCCAGATCCACGGCATGAGGATGCCCAGCACCACCAGCGGCAGGCACAGCACCGTCGTCCCGCCAGCCCAGTGCCCCAGCGCGAAGGCGTAGCCCAGGACCGACAGGCCCAGCACGATGATGCCGAACACCAGGTAGAGGCCCAGCAGCTCCGGCAGCAGCGCCAGCATGAAGTAGAAGGGGATCACGAGCGGCGTCGGCATGCCCGACCAGTATCGCGACAGCATCACCTGCACCAGCACCGCCAGCGTTGCACCGATCACCCGCGAGACGAACCAGAGGCCCAGGAACTCGTTGGGGACGAACCCGTGGGGCTGCCCCGCGCCCGTGAGCATCCGCCCGCTGCGCCGTCGCAGCGCCACCAGGATCGACGGCTGCCCCGTCGCCACGCTGTGCGCCTCCAGCGCGTCCACCCGACGGCCCAGCCACCGCCCCACCGATGCCGCGAACGGCACCAGCATCCTTACGAGGAACGACCCGATCGCCTCGCGGCGCTCCTCGCCCAGTTGCGTCCGCGACGCCAGGTCGGCGTAGGTGGCGTGCACCCACCAGACGAACATGGCCGCGGAGCCGAACCCACACAGGTAGATGAACGCGCGCTGCGCGGAGCCCTGACCCATTTGCTCAGACCTCGATCATCACGATCTTGCGCACCACCAGCATGCCCGCCGCGAGCAGCACGCCGATCGCGCCGAACAGGCACCAGCCGATCCAGTGCTTGAGCATCGGCTCGAAGAGCGTCGGGTTCAGCCAGTTGAGCACGAACCCCAGCGCGATGGGCACCATCCCCAGGATCCACGCCTGCATCCTGCCCTGCGCCGTCAGCGCCCGGATCTTCCCCTCGATCTGGTGTCGCGCGCGGATCGTCTGCGCGATGTTGTCCATCACCTCCGCCAGGCTCCCGCCCACCTCCTGCGAGACCAGGATCGCCGTGACCACCAGGTCGAGAGCCTCGCTCGGCATCCGATCCAGCACGTGGGCCAGCGCCTGCTCCATCGGCACCCCCACCCGGGTCTCCTGGTTGATCAGCCGGAACTCCTGGCTGATCGGGTTGCCCATCTCGCGCTGGATCAGCTCGAAGGCCTGGGGCAGGCTGAAGCCCGAGCGCAGCGCGTTGCTGATGTTCATCAGCGCCTCGACGAGCTGCGTGCCGAACCGCTTCTCGCGGCGGTGCTTGAGGAAGACGAAGAGCAGCCGGGGCGAGGCGAAGGCCATCAGCCCGGCCAGGATCCCGATGATCAGGCTGCCGAAGAGCAGCGTGCCGAGCCCCGTGAACAGCACGAAGAGCACGATGGCGATGTAGAGGAGCTGGCGGGCCGGAATGTTCAGGTAGATCTGGTCGAAGGACACCTCGGCGCCCTTGAGCACCTCCTCCTCGTAGCGCTGCCACGTCGCCTTCATCAGCTCCGAGATGACGAGCACGAAGAGCGCCGCCGACCCGAACCCCGCGATCGCGATGACGAACGGTGGCATAGTGAGCTCGCTGGCCTCCGGTGCCCAGCGGCCGCAGGGCCGCTAGTCCTGCTTCTCGGTCGGCTTCCGCCCGGCCGTGCCGACGGCGAAGGGCTGCACGTCCTTGGGGGCGTCGGCGATCTTCTTGAATACCACGTCGTCGTAGTAGACGACCCCGCCGGGATGATAGGCATAGAGCCCGATGCGGCACTTCTTGGTGTGGTAGACGCGCTTGGCCCGCGTCTCGTACACCCGCGGGTGGCACTCGCGCTGGTGCCAGCCCCACTGCTTCTTCGGCCCGCGGCAGTTCATCGGGCTGCGGCCCACCTCGCGCCACTGCCCCGCCGGCTCGCCCACCGTGTGCAGCCACGCGTAGTACTTCACAAACACCTTCACCGTCGGCGCCATCGACTTGACCCGCAGCCGCACGCGGTAGGTCGCCCCTGGCTCGATGTCGAAGAAGTCGCTGTAGTAGGCCACCCCCTCGACCGCGGCCACGCCGGGGCTCATGCGGAAGACGATGCACTTGCCGGTCGCGTCGGGGTCCCGCTCCCAGTGGGCCTGCCTCATCTGCCAGTCCACGCCGAAGGGCTCCCAGCCCGCCGGGTGCTTCGTGCCTTTCTCGAAGCCGTCGGAGCCGACGAGGTTCGGCCCCTTGTGCCAGCGCTCCTCGGCGTCGGGCGGCAGGGGCGGGTACTTGCTGACGGTGAAGCCTGTGAGCTCGCTGAGGATCTTGAAGACGCCGACCTGGGCGGCGTACTTGCTGGGCACGACGACGGCGCTGTCGAGCTTGAGCTTCTTGGGGCCCGCCTTGCGATCGAGCACGCGGGCGCAGATGCGGAGCTGTTCGCCGCCGGCCTGCTCGACCTTGCCCCACATCACCATGTCGGCGTCCAGCCACTCCTTGCAGAACTTGTGGAGCTCGCTCCTGTCGATCTCGAAGCTCGGCTTGAAGCCTGCGTCCTTCTGGATCTGCTCGCGGTCCATGTCCTCGGTGGTAATGAAGAGCTTGTAGCGGGTGATCTTGGCGCGGAAGTTGGCGGCGACGAAGCGGCCCGTCTTGCCCTGGTCCCAGGCCGAGTCGAAGTCGAGGACGACGAGCACGGGCTTGCCCGCGAAGTCGTCGGCCGCGCCGGCGACCGCGGCGGCGAGCAGCACGGCGGCGAATAGCTGTAACCTCAGCATGCGCAGTGACCTCGGCGATCCGTCAGCCTTCGCTGGAATGCTATCACAGGGGGCAGGGGAAGTCAAGGAAGCCGCGCGGCGCGGCTCGCGGGCGAACCGGGCCTTGCATTTCGCCGGCAAATCCGCTACCTTCCTGACGCGATCGCGAGACAGGGTTCCTGCAAGGAGGCAGAAAGGTGAGGACCGTCCTCAAGCCCCGAGGCGTTCGATTGCTGTGCGTGCTGGTGGTGCTGGCCGGGGGCACGGCCCTGGCGGCCAAGACGTATCGCTCGCCCTTCATGATCGTGCTGTCGCCCGACGGCAAGACGGGCTACGTGAGCGACCACACGGCCGGCAGCGTGGTGGTGCTCGACACCGGCGAGAAGCCCGCCAAGAAGGCCGAGTGGGCCGTGGGCAACGGCCCGCTGGGCATCGCCCTGACGCCCGATGGCAAGACGCTGTACGTGGCGCTGGCGAAGGACAACGCCGTGGCCGTGGTCTCGACCGCCACGGGCAAGGTGGCCAAGACCATCAAGGTTGGCCGCCGTCCCACCGGCATCGCGTTCGCCACGAAGCTCAACCGCCTCTACGTGTGCAACCGCCTCGAGGACACGGTCTCGATGATCGATCTCGCCGCGGGGGCCGAGAAGTGGCGCGTCAGGGTCGTCCGCGAGCCCTTCTGGGTCGCGCTCACCCCCGACGAGGCCAACCTCGTCGTCACCAACGCCCTGCCCGTCGGCCCCGCCACCGAGAGCAAGACGGGCTGCGTGGTGAGCATCATCGACAAGGAGGGGCAGGAGACCACGAAGATCCAGCTCCCCGGCGGCTCGACCAACTGCCGCCAGATCGCCCTGTCGCCCGACGGGAAGTGGGCCTACCTGCTCCACGGCGTCTCACGCTTCCAGGTCCCCACGACCCAGCTCGAGCGGGGGTGGATGAACACCTCGGCCATCTCCGTCGTCGATGTCCCCGGCCGCACCCACTTCGTGACGATGCTGCTGGACAGCATCGATCTCGGCGCCGCCGATCCCTACGGCATGAGCCTGTCGAAGGACGGGACGGAGATGTGGGTGAGCTTCTCCGGCCCCCACGAGGTGGCGCGCATCGAGATCGGCCGGCTCGTCGAGATGTGCGGCGGGAAGATCCCCGACCAGTACGGGAAGCCCATCGGCACCGCCAACACCAACCCGTGGGCGGACATCAAGAAAGACCCCAAGACCCGCTACAAGCTGGTCAACGACCTGATGGCCATGTACTTCGCCGAGCTCATCCAGCGCTATCCCTCCTCGGGCAAGCGGTACCTGTGGAAGCCAGGGCTCGACCTCTCGTTCGGCAAGAGCCCCCGCATGCTCGCCCTCCACCCGGACGGCAAGAGGGTCTTCGTCCCCAACTACTACGGCGGCACCGTCACCGTGCTCGACACCGAGCGCGGCAAGCTGCTCCACACCATCGAGATGGGGCCGAAGGTCGAGCCCGACCTCGCGCGCAAGGGCGAGATCATCTTCCACGACGCCCAGCTCTGCTTCCAGCACTGGCAGAGTTGCTCGACCTGCCACCCCGAAGCCAGGATGGACGGCCTGCGCTGGGACCTCCTCAACGACGACATGGGCAACCACAAGAAGACCCGCTCGCTGGTCCGCAGCCACCAGACCTCGCCCGTCATGGCGCTCGGCGTGCGTGCCAAGGCCGAGGTCGGCGTGCGTGCCGGCTTCAAGTTCATCCTCTTCGCCGTCGTGCCCGAGGAGACCTCCGCGGCCGTGGACGCCTACCTCAAGAGCATCACCCCCGAGCCCAGCCCCTATCTGGTCAATGGCAAGCTCTCGGCGTCGGCGGCTCGCGGCAAGAAGATCTACGACGGCAAGGGCAAGTGCGCCGACTGCCACACCGGACCGCTCCACACCGACATGAAGAAATACGACGTCGGCACCCAGGGTATCTACGACCGCGAGGCCAATGAGTTCTACACCCCCAAGCTCATCGAGCTCCACCGACTCGCACCCTACCTCCACGACGGCCGAGCCGCCACCCTCGAAGAGGTGCTCACCACCTTCAACAAGGGTGACAACCACGGCGTCACCTCCAGGCTCTCGAAGCAGGAGCTCGCCGACCTCGTCGCCTACCTCAAGGCGCTCTGACCGCCTCAGCCACCGCCTGACATCCCACGAGCACGGGGCGCCCGCCGCCCCGTGCTCGCTCTCCATCCAACCGCCTGACCCACGGCCCGATGCCTTGCCCGCGCTGGCCGACGCACCGTCACAAGCGCAGTAGTAGCAGTAGGTTAGGAGTCCACAATATCGGACGCCCAGAAACGGCCTCTGCGGCGTCTCGATGGCCGCGCGCGACCCAAGAGCCGTGGGTCGGGGATTTGGCCAGGAAGGGCTCTGCGAGCCCCGTGGCGGCATCGAGTGTAGCGGGGCGCTATTACGTGGCCTGAACTGACGTACGTTTGTTTGAAACAAACGCTTGACTTGGGCGGGCGTCTGTGGTACCCTCGACACGATGGCGACGGGGCAGACACAAGGCTTGCTGGAGGACGCGGCGATGGTGGCGGGGCATCACGACACGAAGACCGCCCTGGTCCTGGCGGCCGGCGAGCTGTTCGCCGCGCACGGCTTCGACGGCACGAGCGTGCGCGCCATCGCCGAGAAGGCGGGCGCGAACGTCGCGGCCGTCAACTACCATTTCGGCAGCAAGCTCGACCTCTACCTCGCGACGCTGCGACACGTGGTCGAGGGCGTGACGGGCACGCCGGTGCGGGACTTCCTGGAGTCGCCCTCGACGGTGTGCACGCCGCGGGCGGTGCGCGCGGTCATCCGCGATGCTGCGCTGAACACCTTCTCGAAGCTGTCGTCGCCCGACAAGCCGCAGTGGCGGTTCCGGCTCCTGATGCGCGCGCTGTTCGAGGCCCCGAAGGGCACCCTCGACCCGGTCATCGACGAAACGTTCCGCCCCGACCTCGGCGATCTGATGGCGCTGGCGCGGCGCGCGCGGCCCGAGCTGTCGGAGCGGGCGCTGCGGCTGTGGGCCTTCAGCTTCATGGGGCAGGTGTCCTTCTACGTGTTCGTCCGCGAGCCCGTGCTGCGGGTGCTGGACAGGGCGGCCTACGACCGAGAGTTCCTCGAGGCGGCGGCGGACCACGTGGCGGGCGTGATGCTGGCCGCTCTCGGCCTGCGCGGGGACGGTGGCGCAACCGAGAGCCAGCCGTAGGGGAAGCAACGTGACGACGCTCAAGAGCGTGCTCAAGAAGCTGGTGACGCTGGCGGGCAAGACGCTGGTCGTCCTGGCCCTGTGCGCCGCGGCGGTCGCGGCGAGCTACCATATCCTCCAGAAGCACGGCGAGGAAGCGGCCGCGACCGAGTCGGCAGCGGCCGAGGAGCGCGGGGCGGTGAAGCGTCGCATCCCCGTCGTCCTCACGCCCGTCGAGCGCCGGACCTTCGAGCGGCGGGTCGTGGTGCAGGGGAACGTCGAGGCGAAGCACTCGGCGCTCGTCTCGCCGCGCACCCCTGGCACGGTCGAGGCGATCTTCGTCGATGAGGGCGATCGCGTGACGGCCGGCGAGACGAAGCTCTTCCAGACCGACGCGCTCAAGCTCGAGACGACGGTCGAGATCCGCGAGGGCGAGCTGGCCGTCGCGCGCTGCACCCTGCGCGAGAAGCAGGCGAAACTGGAGGAGGAGCAGGTCGGCCTCGAGCAGGCCGAGCTCGACTACCGCCGCCACAAGGAGCTCTGCGAGCGCCAGGTCGAAAGCAAGAACGTGCTCGAACAGGCCGAGACCGACGTCAAGAAGGCCCAGGCGCTGGTCAAGCACGCGCAGAGCCTCGTCGATCTGGCCGCCGCCCAGGTGGAACAGGCCGGCAACGGCGTGGTCATGGCGAAGAAGGACCTGCGCGACGCGCTCGTCGTCAGCCCCATCAACGGCGTCGTCAGCCATCGGTTCCAGGAGCCGGGCGAGACGGGCGCCGTCGGCAAGCCCGTCGTGCGCATCGACGATCCGACGCTGGTCGAGGTCTCGGCGTTTCTGCCCGCCGCCTGCTACCCCGAGGTCGTGCCGGGCACCGCGCGGATGCACGTGCGCGTCGGCGACGTCGAGCTGGGCGAGCAGCCGGTGAGCTACCGCAGCCCGACGGTGGACCCCAAGCTGCGGACCTTCGAGGTCAAGTGCCTGGTCAAGAGCCCGCCCGAGGGCGTGGCGCCCGGCGCGATGGCCGAGGTGCGGGTCGTGCTCGAGCGCCGCCAGGGCCTCGGCGTGCCCGTCCAGGCCGTCCAGCGACGCCGCAGCGGCCAGCTCGTCTTCACCATCGACGGCGAGAAGGCCGTGGCGCGCGTCGTGACGACGGGCCTCGAGACCGACGGCTGGCTCGAGGTGCGGGGCGAGGGGCTCGCGGCGGGGACGCCGGTGGTGACGATGGGCCAGTTCCTGCTCGACGACGGCAGCGAGGTCGCGGTGCAGAAGGGGGACGAGTGATGTTCCTCGCCGACGCCTCCGTCAAGCGCCCCATCGCCATGGCGTGCCTGATCATCGGCCTGACGCTGCTGGGCGCGAACGCGTACCGCAAGCTCGGCCTCGAGCTGATGCCGAAGATGGACGTGCCGTACGTCACGATCGTCACGGTCTACCCGGGGGCGAGCCCCGAGCAGATCGAGACCGACGTGGCCAAGCGCATCGAGGACCAGATGGTCACCATCGACGGGCTCAAGCACGTCAACTCGTCGTGCATGGAGAATGTGTGCCAGACGCTGCTGGAGTTCCGCCTCGAGGTGGACGTGGACATCGCGGCGACCGACGTGCGGGAGAAGCTCGATCTGGTCCGGGCCGACTTCCCCGCCGACGTCGAGGATCCACAGATCCTGAAGTTCGACATCAACGCCAAGCCGATCGTCAACCTGGCGCTGACCGGCGACGCCACGCTCGACGAGCTCTACGACTACGCCGACAACACCCTGCGCGACCGCATCACGGTCATCGGCGGGGTGGCCGACGCCGAGCTGATCGGCGGCGCCGAGCGCGAGGTCCACGTCACCCTCGACCGCCGCGAGCTCGCCGCCCGCGGCCTCACCAGCTACCACGTCGTCGAGGCCATCCAGCAGGCCCTCCGCACCATCCCCTCGGGCCGCGTCCGCGACCGGGGCAGCGAGTACAGCGTCAAGTTCGACGCCGACTACGACCGGGAGGCGGAGATCGGCGGGCTCGAGGTCGCCAACCAGGACGGCCAGCGCTGCTACATCCGCGACGTCGGCCGCGTCGAGATGACCACCGAGGAGCTCCGCCAGAAGGCCTTCATCGACGGACGCCCCTGCGTCGGCATCAAGGTCATCAAGAAGTCCGACGCCAACGCCGTGGCGGTCTGCCGCCGCATCGGCGAGGCCATGGGCGAGCTGAACGCCGAGCTGCCCGGCGGCATGGAGCTGGTGTGGGTGAACGACGACGGCCGCTTCATCGAGGCCACGAACCACAGCGCCTGGCTCAACGTCGGCCAGGGCGTCCTGCTCACGGGCGCCATCCTTTTCATCTTCCTCTACAACCTGCGCACGCTGTTCGTCGTCGGCCTCACCATGCCGCTCACCATCGTCATCGGCCTGTTCTTCATGCAGGCCGTCGGCTTCACCCTCAACACCTCGACCCTCATCGCCATCGGCATGTCCGTCGGCATCCTGGTCACCAACTCGGTCGTCGTGATCGAGGCCATCGTCAAGCGGCTCGACGAGTCGGGAGACCCCAAGGAGGCCGCCCGCGTGGGCGCGAAGCAGGCGACCGTCGCCGTGCTCGCCAGCGCCGGCACCAACATCGTCGTGCTCTTCCCGCTCGCCACGATGGGCAGCATGTTCGGCCTGTTCATCAAGCCGCTCGCGCTCACGATGCTCATCATGACCGCCGTGTCGCTCTTCATCTCCTTCACCCTCACGCCGCTGCTGTGCTCGGTGCTGCTGAGGCCCAGGCGGCCGGACTCGCGGTCGCCCCTGGCGCTGATGGAGCGCGGGTGGAACTGGGGGTTCGCCAAGGTGGTGGCCGCCTACGGCGCGGTGCTGCGGGTCATGGAGCGGCATCGGCTGGCGGCCGTCGCGGTGCTGCTCGGGGTCGGGGTAATGCTCGTCCACGCCCTGTCGCTGGGCCGCGGGCTCGGCTCGACCATGGTGGACCAGCCCGACCAGGGGCAGGTCTACGTCAAGCTCGAGTTCCCCACCCGCTACAGCCTCGAGCAGACCGCGCGGCGGGTGCGCGAGGCCGAGGAGCGGTTGCGGGACCTGCCGGAGCTGCGGCACACCCTGTCGATGATCGGCAAGGTCGAGGGCGTGATCGGGCAGTCGAGCGAGGGGGTGTACCTCGCTCAGATCCTGCTGCGCCTGTCCGAGCGCGACGAGCGGTCCGTGACCATCGGCGAGCTGGCGAGCCAGGTGCGATCGCGGCTCGACGGCTTCTGCGACGCCATCGTCACGGTGACGACGCCCGACGTCATCGGCGGCCAGGGCTCGGACCTCGAGCTGGAGATCGCCGGCGACAGGCTCGACACGCTCGACCGGCTGGCGCTCCGCGCCCAGCAGCTCGCCGACGCGGTCCCGGGCATCCTCGACCCCGACACGACCGTGCGCGCCGGCAAGCCCGAGCTGCGCGTGCGGCCCCACCGCGCTGTCCTCAGCGACCTCGGCGCCCCCGCTACCGGCCTCGGCATGACCCTCCGCGCCAATCTCGAAGGCATCGAGGCCGGCACCTTCAAGCGCGGGGCACGCAACTACGACATCGTCGTCAAGCTCGGCGAGGAGGAGGGCAAGGCCCAGGTCGAGGGCTTCCTCTTCCCCGCGATCGCCGGCTACACGGTTCCGCTCGTCACCCTCGGCCGCGTGGACGAGGAACTCGCCGCCGTCCAGATCGCCAGGAAGGACAAGCGCCGCATCCACAAGCTGCTCGCCAACCTCGCCGGCGGCACGGCCCTGGGCAGCGCCGTCGCCGACATCTCGGCGGCCCTCGACGCCCACGGCGACCTCCCGCCTGGCTACGACTACGCCTTCGCGGGCATGTTCGAGCACATGGCCGAGGCCCAGGGGGCCCTCGCCGAGGCCGGCATCGTCGCCGTCGTCCTCGTCGTCCTCTCCCTCGCCGCCATTCTCGAATCGTTCAAGCAGCCCGTCCTGATCCTCGCCACCCTGCCTCTGGCCCTCATCGGCATCGTCTGGGCGCTGGCGTGGGCAGGCACGAACGTCAGCATCTTCGTCCTCATGGGCGGCGTCATGCTCGTCGGCATCGTCGTCAACAACGCCATCCTCATCATGGACCAGTTCAACGTCCACGTCGCCGAGGGCATTCCCCGCCACAAGGCGATGGTCACGGCCGCCTGCGAGCGCTTCCGGCCCATCGTCATGATCACGGTCGCCGCCGTCCTCGGCATGTTGCCGCTCGCACTCGGCAGGGGCATCGGGGCCGAGATACGCAACGGCGTCGGCATCGCCTCCGTCGGCGGCATCCTCTCCTCCGGCATCCTCACCCTCGTCGTCGTCCCCGTCCTCTACGACCTCTTCACCCGCAGGGGCCGCACGCAAGAATAGAGACAGGCACGAATGGCGTGGAGAGAAGGCCGGCCAGCCCGTCCACGGGCGGAAGATGCATAGCCCACGGCGCAAGCCGTGGGATCTCGCCGCGCCCACCCCGGCAAGCCCCGTCAGGGGCGTAAGAGACGTGTGCCCAAGGCCGCGAATCCCCGTTTCGTGGGCTTCTGCCGCCCCTGAAGGGGCTGGCCCCGGCTCTGACCCGGATCCCAGGGCTTACGCCCTGGGCTACATGCTGTCGCCCCTGCGGGGCTGGCTCAACGACCCCATGGTCGGCCGACAGGACGGCGAACGCCTTATCACCACGCCATTCGCCCATGGGCATAGAGTCTGAGGTGATGGCGCGGCCCTCAACGGAGACGAAGAAGACCGCGAGAGAGTGATATCGGAGTTACG
>CBFDBL010000102.1:0-12598 GCA_965603035.1 uncultured bacterium | reverse complement strand
TCTCGACCTCCGCCGGCTCGCCGTCGGCGGTCAGGCGCCGCGTGTTGCGGCACTTCGGGAACGCCGAGCACGCCAGGAAGCGCCCGCGCGTGCTGAGGCGGACGACCATGGGCGCGCCGCACTTCTCGCACACCTCGTCCGTCTCCTCGGCGAGCTGCTGCTTGACGCTCGGCATCTCGGCCGCGGCCCGCTCGAGGTCGGCCTTGAAGGGCTCGTAGAACTCCTCGAGCACCTCGAGCCAGCCGCGCTTGGCCTCCTCGACGTCGTCGAGGTGCTGCTCGAGCTGGGCCGTGAACTTCGTGTTGATGATGTTCTCGAAGAACGGCAGGAGGGCATCGTTGGTAACGATGCCGAGCTCCTTGGCATGGAAGGCCTTGTCGCGCACCTCGACGTAGCCGCGGTCCTGGATGGTGGTGATGATCTGCGCGTAGGTGCTCGGGCGGCCGATGCCCTCGCGCTCGAGGGTCTTGACGAGCGAGGCCTCGGTGTAGCGGGCCGGCGGCTTGGTGAAGTGCTGCGTGGGCGCCAGCTCCAGGCACCGCAACCCCATGCCCTCGCGGAGGGCCGGCAGCGCCTGCTCGGCGTCGTCCTTGCGGCGCAGCGCGGCGTAGGCCCGGGTGTGGCCGTCGAAGACGACGACCCGGCCCCTGGCGCGGAACGTCGCCGGGCCGGCCTGGACGTCCACCTGCGTGACGTCGAACTGCGCGTCGGCCATCTGGCTCGCGACGAAGCGCTCCCAGATCAGGCGGTAGAGCTTGAGCTGGTCGCGGCCGAGGCAGGACTCGAGGGCCTCGGGCGTGCGGGCCACCGCCGTGGGGCGGATGGCCTCGTGGGCCTCCTGCGCCCCCCGACGCGCGCGGTAGTGCCGCGGCTTGGCCGTCAGGTAGTCGCCGCCGTAGCGCTCGGCGATGAAGCCGCGGCACTCGCCCACCGCCTCGTCCGCCACGCGGAACGAGTCGGTACGCATGTACGTGATGAGGCCCACCGAGCCCTCGTCGCCGACCTCGATCCCCTCGTAGAGCTGCTGGGCCACCCGCATGGTCCGCCGGGGCCGGAACCCCAGGCGCACCGACGCCGCCTGCTGGAGCTGGCTCGTGGCGAACGGCGGCAGCGGCCGGCCCGCCCTGCGCTTGGTCGCGACCTTCGCCACCGCGAAATCCTGCCCGGCGATCCGTTCGAGCAGCGCCGAGGCGGCCCCCTCGTCGGCGATGGCCACCTTCTCGCCGTCCACCCGCGCGAGCTCGGCGCGGAACGTCGCGGCCTCGACCTCGGCCTCGGGCGCCTCGAGCGGCACCAACGAGGCGGTGATCCTCCAGAACTCCTCGGGCGTGAAGGCCTGGATCTCCTTCTCCCGCTCGACCACCAGCCGCAGAGCGACCGACTGCACCCGCCCCGCGCTCAGCCCCCGCGCGACCTTCTTCCACAGCAGCGGCGAGAGCTGGTAGCCGACGATCCGATCGAGGATGCGGCGAGCCTGCTGAGCGTGCACCAGGTCCATGTCGATGGCGCGCGGGCTCTCGAAGCCCCGGCGCACACCCCGGCCCGTGATCTCGTTGAACGTGACCCGGCGGACCCGCGCCTTGGGGACGCGGAGCGCCTCGGCCAGGTGCCAGGCGATCGACTCCCCTTCGCGGTCGGGGTCGGAGGCCAGGTACACGGCCTCGGCGCCCTTCACGGCCCGACGCAGCGCGCCCACGACCTTGCGCCGCGACGGCAGCACCTGGTAGCGCGGCTTGAAGCCCTGCTCGATGTCCACCCCGAAGGCCTTCGCCGGCAGGTCGCGCACGTGTCCCATGCACGACGCCACCTCGTAGCCCTTACCGAGGATCTTGCCGATCGTCCGCGCCTTGGCGGGGGACTCCACGATGACCACCGACTTCGCCACGAGGCCTCCTCAACGTGCACACACCCTGGGGTCAGAGAGACAAGCTTATAGCACAGCACGCCACATGCTGTCAAGCTGCCCGCGGCCGGCGCGGCCGCCGCGCGCGGGTTCTTTGACAGATCGGGCACTCGTCGCTATAATCTGAGGCCCCTGAGAGGCGTCGCGACGCGGGAAGCGTTGCCGCTGGAGGCGATGGCGGCATGGCGGACCAACGGCTGGTGGAGCTGCTGGCCGACGAGTTGGGGCTGCCGGCCGAGTCGGTGGCTCGGACGGTGGCCCTCCTCGACGAGGGCGCGACGGCGCCCTTCCTCGCGCGCTACCGCCGCGAGCACACGGGCGGCCTGGGCGAGCACCAGGTCCACGCCATCGCGCGCCGGCGCCGCAAGCACAGGGCGCTGGCCCGCCGGAAGGCGAAGGCGCTCGGCGAGCTCGAGAGGCTCGGCGTGCTGAGCCCCGCCCTCAAGGAGCGGGTGGAGGGGTGCCCCAGCCGCGCGGAGCTCGAGGACGTGTGCCTCGCCCACCGGCCGCGGCGGCGGACCCGCGCGGCGCTGGCGCGCGAGCGCGGCCTCGAGCCGCTCGCCGACATGCTCGTGCACCCGCCGCCCGACGCGCCGGACTCGCCCACCGACATGGCCCTGCCCTACACCAACCCCGAGCGCGGCGTGCCCGACGTGCAGACCGCGCTCGCCGGCGCCGCACACATCCTCGCCGAGCGCGCCGCCGAGCACCCCGATGCCCGCGGCCGCCTGCGCCACCTGCTCGAGCAGGCCGGCGTCGTCCGCGCCGCCGTGGTCGAGGACAAGAGCGGCGAGCACAGCAAGTACGAGATGTACTACGAGTTCGCCGAGCCGGTCCGCTCGATCCCGGCCCACCGCATCCTGGCCATCCACCGCGGCCAGAGGGAGGGCTGGCTCGCCGTCCGCATCGAGCTGGACCGCGACCAGGCGCTCGCCGCCCTGCGCGAGGCCTGCCCCCTGCCCAAGGGCGTGACCGCCGGCATCGTCGAGGCGGCGCTCGCCGACGCCTGGGACCGCCTGCTGGCCCCCAGCCTCGAGGCCCAGGTGCGCGCGCGGCTCAAGCAGCGCGCCGACGGCGAGGCCATCGCCGTCTTCGCGCGCAACCTGCGGGGCCTGCTGCTCCAGCCGCCCGCAGGCGCCCGCCGCACGCTCGGCGTCGTGCCCGGCTACCGCACCGGCTGCAAGCTCGCCGCCGTCGACGAGCGCGGCAAGCTGCTCGAGGCCTGCATCGTGTTCCCCCACGAGCCCGAGGCCAAGGCCGAGGAGGCCCGCACCACGGTCGCCGACCTCATCGAGCGTCACGGCATCGAGGCGATCGCCATCGCCAACGGCACGGCGTCGCGCGAGACCGACCTGTTCTTCCGCGAGGTGGCCCGCGAGCTGGTGCGCATGCTCGTCAGCGACGCCGGGGCCAAGGTCTACGGCGGCTCGCGCGCCGCGCGCGACGAGTTCCCCCAGCTCGACGCCGCCTCGCGCGCCGCCGTCAGCACGGCGCGCCGGTTCCAGGACCCCCTGGCCGAGCTCGTGCAGGTCGACCCGAAGGCGATCGGCGTCGGGCAGTACCAGCACGACGTGAACCAGCAGGCGCTGCGCGAGGCCCTCGAGGCCGAGGTGCAGAGCTGTGTGAACCTGGTGGGCGCGGACCCGTCCCGCGCCACCGCCGCCCACCTGGCCCGCGTGGCCGGCCTCGATCGCGCGACGGCCCACGAGATCGTCCGGCACCGCGAGGAGCACGGCCCGGTGCGCTCCCGCGCCGAGCTGATGGCCCTGCCGGGGATGGACGCGCGCCGCTTCCTCCAGGCCGCCGGCTTCCTCCGCATCGCCGACGCCGACCAGCCGCTCGACGCGACGGCCATCCACCCGGAGCGCTACGACCTCGTCGCGCGCATGGCCGCCGACGCGGGGACCGACGTGCGCGGCCTGCTCGGCAACCGCGAGCAGATCGAGCGCATCGACTTCGGCCAGTACGCCGCCGACGGCACGGGCGAGCCGTCCCTCCGCCTCATCCGCCGCGAGCTGCTCTACCCGGGCCGCGACCCGCGGGGGGCCTTCCGCTGCGTCGAGTTCCGCGCCGACGTCGCCGCCGTCGAGGACATCAAGCCGGGGATGATCCTCGAGGGCACGGTGACCAACGTCACGAACTTCGGCGCCTTCGTGGACATTGGGGTCCACGAGGACGGCCTCGTCCACGTCTCCGAGCTAGCACACCACTTCGTCAAGGACCCCAACGAGGCGGCGCGGGTCGGCGACATCGTCAAGGTCAAGGTCATCGCCGTGGACGCCGAGCGGCGGCGCATCAGCCTGAGCATCAAGCAGGCCAGCGTGCCCCCCCAGCGCAAGCCCCGCCGCAAGAAGCCCGCCGAGCGCCAGCGCGCCAGCCGCAAGGGCGAGACCCGCGAGCCCAGGAAGCCCAAGCGCGACCCCAAAGCCCCCGCCACGCGGGAGGACATCGAGCGCCTGATCGCCCACTTCATGGGCAGCGACCCACGCTGAGCGCCGCCTCCCTCAGGCCGCAGGCTCCGACGCCATGCATGAAGAAAGGCCGCGAGCCTCGCAGGCTGGGCGCGGCCAGTGCGCTTCGCTGGGGGGGGGCTAGCGGCCGCCGATGCGGCGGACCTGGACGCGCATGCGCGCCTGGAGGTCGTTGCGGATCTGCTTGTAGCCGTCCTCGGTGATGATCCACTCGCCGGCAGCGATGCGCTTGACGGCGAGGCCGCGGAACTCGAAGACCTCGCCCGTGCCGACGTTGCGCAGGCGGTAGAGCTGGATGCGGCCGGCATACTCGTCGTCGCGCTCGACGACGAAGGGCGCCTTGGCGTCCTGGGGGTTGGGGCCCAGCTCGCGGAAGAAGTGGCTGATGCTGGTGACGAAGCCGTTGCGATCGAGCTGGCTGTAGATGATGTCGCCCGGCTCGAGGGACTTGACGGCGACGGGCTCGTAGGTCTCGGGCTCGACGGCGGCGGCGCGCTCGGTCGCGACATGCAGCACCGGCCACCTCAGCCACGCCAGCCCGCCCCGCTGCTTGATCTTGGTGATCACGGCGGCGCTCACCAGGACGGCCATCAGCAGCAGCGGCAGGGCCACCGCCGCTGCGAGGATGACCCACCTGCGGCGCCGCTCCCGGCGCTCGAGCATCTCGCTCATCTCGACGTACCAGTCCACGTCCTCACGACGCCTGGCCATCGGCCTCTCCTATGGGTCAGCGAGTCGCCCGCAGCGCGGATGCACGTAGCCTTGCCTGGGGTAACACAGTGCGCACCGTCCACGCACCTTCGGTATTGTAGCCCGCGGCGCGTACCTTGTCAAACCGCCGGCAGCGGCCGCAGGACCGCACGGCGGCCACCGCCGCGCGGTCCGCCGCAGAGCCCCGCCAGGGCGTACGGGCTGCCTTCGCTTCAGTGGTCGCGCGACGCGGCGACTTGCTGCAATCGCGGCCCCGCCACACGCTTGCGCGCCGCGGCGCCTGCTGGTATAGTGTGCCGCCCCGCAGGCGTGGGGGGGCGCAGCCTTCCAGCCACAGGAGACAGCCCCACTATGAGCGACTTGTGCGTGCACGACGGCCAGACGCTGGTGCTCGTCGGCGACAGCATCACCGATTGCGGCAGGCGCAGCCCCGAGGGAGCCCCGCTGGGGAACGGCTACGTGGCGTTCCTCGCCGACCTGGTGCTGGCCCGCTCGCCGGGCCACGGGGTCCGCTTCGTCAACAAGGGCATCGGCGGCAACACAATTCTCGATCTCGCAGGGCGTTGGGCCGACGACGTCGTGGCCGAGCGCCCCGACTGGCTGTCGGTCATGATCGGGATCAACGATCTGCACCGCACCCTCAACGGCGTGCTCGACATCCCACCCGAGGTCTACCGCCAGCACTACGAGCGTCTGCTCGCGGAGGCGGTCGAGCAGGCAGGCCCGCAACTGGTGCTGCTCGAGCCGTTCTACATGACCACGGGGGCGCAGGCCGACGAGGCCCAAGGTGTTGTGCTGCGCCTGCTCGAGCCCTACATCGACGTGGTGCACGAGCTGGCCGAGCGCTTCGGCGCGCGCCTGTGCCGCACCCACGCCATGTTCCAGCGCCAGCTCCGCCATCGGCCCTCGGCCACATTCTGCGCCGAGCCCGTCCACCCCAACCGCACGGGCCATCTCCTCATCGCCTGCGAGCTGCTCGCCACCCTGGGGGGCTGAGGCCAGGCCCTCAACCCTGCCCGCGCGCCGCCGATACTAGATACGGTAATGTGCCGGGGCACACGGCGGCCACGACGCCACAGCGGGCCTGCCCGCTTCCGTGCCATCGCACACCGTCGCGGCCCGTTCCGCAGACGCAGGGACCCGAGCCCATGGCAGCCACGACCGACGCCGCCCCACCCTCCGCTGGGGTCGAGACCTACGACGATCCCGCCGAGCTCACCGTCCGCCTCGAGCAGGTGGGCGGCAAGCTCATGCAGCTCGGCAAGACGACCTACGGCATCAAGATGGCCGACGAGCTCCGCGAGTGCGTCCAGGAGCTGCGCGGCGTGTGGTCGGCCCTGCGCCGCTTCTCGCTCGTGTTCGACGCCAACCGCATCGGGGCCATGCAGGATCACGAGCGGGAGCTGCGCGCCGCCATGGAGATCCTGCGCGGCACCGCGTCGTCGCTGGCGACCAGCCACGACAAGACGACCGCGGCGATGGACGAGCAGATCCACGAGCTCGACGGGCTCGAGGGCGTGGACGACGCGAGCCTGCTGGCGGGGCGGCTGCGCACGGTCACCGGCGCGGTCCGCACCGCTGCCGTGGAAGCCAGGGACGAGGCCGAGCGCTCGACCCAGGAGCTCACCCAGAGCGAGAAGATCATCCAGGCGGTGGACCGCAAGCTCACGGAGGCCAGCCACCAGATCCTCTGCGACGGGCTCACCCGCGTGCTCAACCGTGCGGGCTTCGAGCAGCGCCTGGCCGAGATGGTGGCGCAGCCGCCCGCCGTGACGGGCAGCTGGTCGCTCATCACGCTCGAGCTCGACCACATCGAGCTGATCAACAAGAAGTTCGGCCGCAGGGTGGGCGACGCCCTGCTCTTCCGCGTGGCCGGCCTCGTGCAGCAGAGCTGCGAGAGCTACCCTGGCGCGATCGTCGGCCGGACCTGCGGCCGCCAGTTCGGCGTCATCCTGCCGCGCTGCCCGCTGCGCGAGGGCCGCCGCATGGCCGAGGAGGTCCGCTGCGCGGTCGAGGCCGCCAAGTGGGAGTGCAAGAGAGGCAACGCCACGGGCGTGGTCGCCACCACCATCAGCCTCGGCGTCACCGAGTTCCACGCCGGCGAAGCCGCCGACGCGCTCTTCGGCCGCGCCGAGGCCTGCTGCCAGCGGGCGCGCAGCGGCGGCGGCAACGCCGTCGTTGCCGAGGGCTAGCGCGCATTCCTCACCAGGCTCCGCCGCCAGGGGGCACGCCGGCTCTCCCCTCCCCCACCGTGCCCCGTCCCCGCCGCCGGGCAGCCGGCGCCCTCAGTCCTGGGCAGCGCGGTCCTCGCCCGCCTTGTGGGGGCCGAGGCCGTACTGGCGGATCTTGTTGCGCAGGGTAGTGCGGTGGATGCGCAGGAGGGCGGCGGTGCGCGCCTGGTTGTGGCCGGTGATGCGGAGGGCCTCGGCGATGACGGCGCGGTCGAGGTGCTCGAGCATCTGGTCGTAGAGGGGCGCGCCGTCGGGCCCGGCCTCGGCGACGCGCAGGTCGAGCAGCGCGGCGGCCGCGCGGCGGAAGGCCTCGACGGCCCCCGTGCCGCGGCCCGCGGACAGGCGCGGCAGGTGCTCGGGCAGGATGGCGCCGGCGCGGCATGCCAGGACGGCGTGGTCGATGGCGTTGCGGAGCTCGCGGACGTTGCCCGGCCAGTCGTGGGCCATGAGGCCGTCGAGCGCGGCCTGGCTGATGTCGGGCCGTCGGGCGCCGGGGGCTTCCTCGAGGAAGTACGCCACGAGCCCGGGCAGGTCGTCCATGCGCTCCCGCAACGGCGGCAGCTCGATGGTGACGACGTGGAGGCGGTAGTAGAGGTCGGGCCGGAAGGTGCCGTCGCGGCGGCGTGCCGCGAGGTCCTGGTTGCTGGCGGCGAGGATGCGGACGTCGAGGTTGAGGGTGGCGGTGGAGCCGAGGCGCTCGGTCTGGTGGGATTCGAGGAAGCGGAGGAGCTTGGCCTGGGCGCCGCTGGAGAGCTCGGCGATCTCGTCGAGCAGGAGGGTGCCGCCGTCGGCCTGCTCGAGCTTGCCCGGCTTGGCGTGGGTGGCGCCGGTGAAGGCGCCGGCCTCGTAGCCGTAGAGCTCGCTCTCGACCAGGTGCTCGGGCAGGGCCGCGCAGTCCACGGTGATGAAGGGCTTGCCGGCGCGGGGGCTGGCCCTGTGGATGGCGCGGGCCACCAGCTCCTTGCCCGTGCCGCTCTCGCCGCGGATGAGGACGGTGGCGTTGGCGGGTGCGACGGCGCCGATGGTCTTGTAGATCCGCTGCATGGGCGCGGAGCTGCCGACGAGCAGCGGGCGGTCGCCGGCCCGCTCGCGGCGCAGGCGGAGCACCTCGTGGCTGAGGCGCCGCGTCCTGAGGGCGCGGTCGATGGCGAGGCGGGCCTGGTCGAGGTCGATCGGCTTGGTCAGGTAGTCGAAGGCGCCGCGCTGCATGGCCTCGATCGCCGTGTCCATCGTCCCGTGGGCCGTGATGACGAGCACGGCGGGCGGCTCGTCGCGCGCGGCCAGCTCGGCCAGGATGTCGAGCCCGTTGGCGTCGGGCAGCCGCACGTCGAGGATCACGAGGTCGGGCGCGAGCTCCTCGACGAGCGCGAGCCCGCGGGCGCCGGTCCCCGCCACCGCCACCTCGTGGCCCTCGTCGGTCAGGAACGCCTGGAAGGCGTGACAGACGCTCTGCTCGTCATCGACGACCGCTATCCTGGCCATGGTCCCCATTCCCCGCTGGCGGTTCCCGCTCGCCCGTGGCGCCGGGGCCCGCGCGCGGCAGGCTGAAGGTGAAGCGCGTGCCGCCCTCGATGGGCTCGAAGCGCAGCGACCCGCCGTGGGCTTCGACCAGGGTGCGGCTGACGCCGAGGCCGAGGCCGCTCCCCCCGTCCTTGGTCGTGAAGAAGGGCTCGAAGACGCGGCCGGCCGCCTCCGGCGCGATCCCGTGGCCCGTGTCGTCGAGCTCGCAGACCACGGCGTCGGCCGTCGCGCGGGTGCGCACCGTCAGGGAGCCGCCGCCCGGCATGGCCTCGGCGGCGTTGAGCACGAGGTTGAGGGCCACCTGCCGGATGCGCCTGGGGTCGAGCGGCGCGGCGGGCAGGCCGTCGGCCAGCCGGCGGCGGACCGCGATCCCCGCGTGGTCGAGCTGGCGGGCCATGAAGTCGAGCACCTCGCCGACCGCCGCGTTCAGGTCGCCGCCCTGCGTCGCCAGGCGGGTGGGGCCTGCGAAGGTCAGCAGATCGTCGATGACGACCTCGAGTCGGGCGATCTCGGCGAGCATCACCTCGACGCTCTCGGCGTCGGCGGGGCTGTGCTCGCGCAGCCGGCGGCCGACGAGCTGGGCCGACATCTTGATGCCCGACAGGGGATTGCGCACCTCGTGGGCGATGCCCGCGGCCACCTGGCCCACGGCCGCCAGCCGCTCCGACTCCACGAGCCGCGCCTCGGCCGCCCGCAGCGAGTCGAGCAGGCTGTTGAACGCGTCGGCCAGCTCGCCCACCTCGTCGCGCGACGGGGCGGCCAGCCGCGCCTCCGGGCCGCCGTCGGCCAGCGCGCGGGCCTGCGACGCCAGTGCCTGGATCGGCCGCGCGATGGCGCCGCCCACGAAGAACCCCACGACGCCGACCGCCACCGCACCCAGCGCCGCCGCCCACAGGATCGGCCGACGCGCACGACCCGCCGCCAACCGAAACTGCTCCTCCGGCACCAGCAGGTAGACGAACGCGCGCGCCCGCTCGGGCCGCGTCATGAGCTCCGCGAACGTCACCCGGTAGTGCCGCCCGCCCAGGCGGAGCGGCCGCACGGGCCCCGCGCCGTCCGTCGCCCGTGGCGGCTCGTCCTTCACGTGCGCCCACAGGCCCACGGCGCCCGTGGCCGGGAGCGTCGTCGCCAGCACCCGGCCGGTGGCGTCGGCGGTCACGAGCTCGCCGCCAGCGATCGTCCTGACCCGCTGGAGCACCTCGGGGTTGCGGGCGAACCCCGCCTGCGACAGCACGTTGGCCAGGTCGATCATCTGTCGCTGGATGCGCTCCTCGGCGAGTTGCGCCGCGGCCCGCGCCGACAGGATCGCCACGACCACCAGCGCGACGACGAACAGCGCGGTGAACGGCAGGAAGATCTTGGCGCGGATCCCAAGCATAGCAGCGCCATTCTAGCCGCCTGGGGTGGGAGAATCAACGCGCGCGGCGCCCCGCCGAAGGCCGATCGGCGGACAGGGCCACCGCGTGGGGGAGCGGGGTCAGTCGATCGCGACGGCCTCGCCCCGGCTGGCGGAGGCGTAGATGGCGTCGGTGATCTGCTGGACGACGAGGGCGCGCTCGAGGTCGGTGGCGGGTCGGCGGCCTTCGCGGATGGCCTCGGCGAGATCGACCGCAGGGTGGGGGAGCGCCTGCTGGGCGGCCTCGTCAGCCTCCCAGAGCGTGGCCGTGGCGGCGCCTTCGTCCGTGGTGGTGTCGGTGGCGATGATGCGCCAGGGGTTGGCGCGGGTCATCTGGAGGCTGAGGGAGCCGCGAGTGCCGACGATCTGCCAGGCGTTCTCGGTCTCGGCGGCCATGTACTCGCCGCGCTCGAGGGTCATGACCGCGCCGCCCTCGCAGCGGACGAGTACGGCGTAGTGGGCCTCGGCGTCGGAGCCGGGCCAGATGTGCGACTCGAACTGCGGCGGCACGGTCCACGTCTGCGCGAGCACGACCCTCGGCTTGAGGGTCCAGCCGGTGATGCCGAGCAGGTAGTCGAGGTCGTAGCAGCCCCAGTTGACGAGATAGCCGCCGCCGTTGCGGGCGCGGATCATCCGCCAGTCGGGCCGCGGCTGCTCCGGCTTGGCCCGGCAGGCCTGCACGCATCGATGGCGGACGACCCGCAGCGGGCCAAGGGCGCCGCTGGCGATGTGCTCGGTCGCGACCCGCGCGCTCTCCCAGAAGCGCATCCGCGACGAGCAGCACGCCACCTGGCGGTCGCCCCGCGCAGCCATCATCTGCCGCACCTCGCCGGCGTTCATGGCCACGGGCTTCTCGACGAGCACGTGCTTGCCCTTGGCGAGGGCCTCCAGCGCGAGCTCCGTGCGCTGGCCGGTGGGGAACGCAAGGACGACGGCCTCGACGTCGGCGTCGTCGAGCAGCTCGGAGCCGCTGCGGTAGCTCTTCGGCACGCTGAAGCGCTCGGCGGCGGCCCGGGCGCGCTCGTCGATGAGATCGGCGACGGCCACGAGGTCGAGCAGGGGGGAGGCGACGGCGGCCCGCATGTGGCTCGGGCCGATCACGCCGCAGCCGACGACGCCGAGTCGCACGGGGTCCATGGGCGGCGGTCCTACCTGAGGATGCGGTCGAGACGCTGGCGGAGGGCGGGGTCGGCGGAGCTGGCGAGCAGGCGCTGGGACTCCTGGGCGGCCTGGGCGCGCTCGCCGGCGCGCACGAGCGCGTCGATGAGCCCGAGGCGCGCGTCGTTGGCCACGCCGGGCTGGCTGCCGGCATGGCGGATGGCGCTGCGGAAGGCGTCGGCCGCCCCCCCGTGGCGCTCCAGGGCGAGCAGCGCGCGGCCCAGGGTGTCGTAGTAGTAGGCGACGCGGGGCCCGTCGATCTGCACGGCCCGCCGAGCCTCGCTGTGGGCGAGGTGGCGGCGGCCCATCGCCAGCAGCAGGTCGGCCAGGTTGTTGTGCGCGTCGGCGAACTGCGGGCACAGGCGGATAGCCTCGCGGTACGCGCGCTCGGCACCCTCGCGCTCGACCAGCCGCGCCAGCACGTTCCCCAGGTTGAAATGGAAGACGTGCCTGGCGGGGTCGGCGGCGATGGCCCGCTGGTACTCGGCACGCGCGCGCGCGAGGGCGCCGCCGCGCTCGAGCAGCAGGCCCAGCTTGTTGTGCCCGTCGGCCGTCAGGGGCCAGGTCACGCGCTCGGGCGGGCAGGCAACCAGGGTGAAGGCGCCGGCGGCGGCGTGCTCGCGGGCGAAGCGGTCGAACGCGATGGGGCGGTTGGGCAGATGGCCGGTGTGGGCGATGAAGCAGCCGCGCGCCCTGTGGTAGCCGGTGACGACGACGTAGTGGAGGCGTCCGCCGCCGAGGCCGCCGAGCTTGAGCAGCGCGATGACGGGCAGGCCGCGGTCGAGCCAGAGGCGGACGTCGTCGGGCGAGCCCTTGCCCGCGCGGGACCACAGGCCGTGCCGGAGCGCGCAGGCGGCCAGGTCGGTCGTCAGGGTGGCGCGGATGGAGGGCAGGTAGACCTCGCCGGCGATCTGCTCCTGGCTGACTTCGCGCCGATGGTAGCAGGCGACGGAGGCGAGTGCGGCGGGGCCACACCAGTGCCGGCGCTGGCGGACGAAGGGGACGCCGGCGAGGTAGACCCCGGCGCCGGTGTCCTGGATCTCCCTGCGGAGCCGCTTCGAGGTGGGGCCGCAGCCGGCGAGCAGGCATGCAGCCAGGAGCCCCCATGCGGCTCCCGCGCGCGTGCGGCCGGGGTGTGCCATTGGCCCTCTAGGCGGCCTCGATCTGCATGTAGACGAGCATGCCGATCAGGATGTAATACTTGATC
>CBFDBL010000101.1:0-12655 GCA_965603035.1 uncultured bacterium | reverse complement strand
GAGCGTCGTCTTCTGCGTGATGCCGATCCAGACGCCGTGGGGCGAGAAGTGGACGCGACCGCCATCGGAGATGACGCAGTTCTCGACCCTGTTGCCCGTCGGCAGGAAGGGCGCCTCGGCCTTGCGATTCGTCACGCCGACGAGCACGCCGCCGGCGCCGAGGTCGAACATGCGACAGCCGACGACGAGGTTGTCGCGGCAGCCCTCGCCGAGCCGCATCGCATACGCGCCGAGGTGGGCGAGGGTGCAGCGCTCGAAGCGGCAGCTCCGCGCGTACTCCGCGTGCACCGCCGCCGCCAGGCCCACCATCCCCTGCCCCGAGCTGTAGCCCTCGTCGGGCAGTCCCCACCACGTGTGGGCGAAGGTGATGCCCTGAAAGTGCACGTGCTCGACGTACTTCGGCTCGGTCGTCACCAGCGTGGGGTCCGAGTCGTCGAGCTTCGTGACCTGCGGCGGCGTGCCGACCAGGCGGATGAGCTGCTCGACGCGGGGCGCCACCACCGTCAGCTTCCCCAGGTCCTCATCGGGCAGCGGGCGATAGCTCAACAGGCCCGTGGGCCGGTCCAGATACCATTCGCCGGGCTTGCCGAACGCCTCCCTGACGTTCTCGACGTAGTAGGGGTTCCGCCCCTTGGCGTACCAGTGGCCGATGCGGTAGACGGGCCAGCCGGTGAACTCGACGACGCGCCTCTCGGCGTCGATGTTCGCGATGCGCAGCCGCGACGCGCTCCAGTCGTGCAGTGCCACCACCTCGACGTCCCCAAGGTTCGCCCACTGCGGGTCGATGTCGCCGGGCTGGAAGATGAAATCCTTCTGGCTCTGGCGGTGGCGCATCCGCGTCTTGTGGACCGGCGAGTCGGTGAGGCCGGCGATGATGAAGGGCCCCCTGCTGGGCCGGTAGCGCCGCTCGAAGTAGTCACGACCCGGCCGCTGGACGAAGAGCTGGCGGAAGGTCCACTTGCCCTCCCCCACCGTGGGCAGCGTCGTGCTGAAGACGCCTTCCTCATCCTGCTCCCAGTTCTCGATCGTCACACCGCCGCTGAGGACCGGGACCTCGTTCGGATAGGACCTATAGGACACATGTGACTCAGGAGTGCCTGAATCCTGCGGCCCGAACTCGACGGGCGCATCGAGGACGTACCTGCCGCCGCGCAGATAGACCACGACGGGCTTCGGCAGCTTTCCCTCCCGCTCGTGCTTGAGCGCGCGCACGGCGTCGCGGGCGCGCGCCAGCGTCGCGAAGGGCCTGGCCTGCGTGCCCGGCCCCGCGTCGTCGCCGTTGGGAGCCACGTAGAAGACCTCGGCGTTCTCCGGCACCATAGGCGGCGTCTCCGTCGGCAAGGTGCAGCCGGCCAGCAACAGCAGCAGGATCGGGCTCCAGCGTCTCATCGCGCTCCCTTCGCGCCAGGATCGGCGGGCCTGGCCAGCAGGCGCGCGAGGCAGGCGGGATAGGTCTCCCCCTCGGCCGTGCCCGCGCCCTTCACGCCTGCGCCGAATGTGATGCTGTCGCCGAGGCACACGAGCCGTTCGGCTGGCAGGCGATGCCTGCGGATCGCGGCGAAGAGGGTCTCGGCCATGGCCCGGTAGCCCTCGGCGGTCGGGTGCACGCCGTCCCTGGCCCGGCTGTTCGCAGGATTGCGGATCCAGCTTCCCGCAGCCTCCCCCACGTTGCCCTCCGCCTCGAACAGGCCGAAGACGTCGACGAGCGGCGTGCGCGTGGCCTTCGCCACGTCGCGGACGACGCGGTTCGCCTTGCGGACGCGGCCGCTCGGCCCGTCGGGCGCGTAGAAGCTCGCGGGATGCCGCTCGAGCAGATACGGCCCGTGGCACGGCGGGATGGTCAACAGCAGCACGCGGCTCCTCGCCGCGCGAATCGCCTTGATGACCTTGAGCAGGTTGGCCCTGTATTCCTTGAGCGGCACGGCGTTGCCGTGGTTGAGCACGTCGTTCGTGCCCACCATCAGGACCACGAGCGTCGGCTTGTGTGCCAGCACGTCGCGCTCGAGCCGCGCCAGCAGGTTCCGCGAGTTGTGGCCCCCCCGCCCCGCGTTGATCACCTGCTGCCCCGCCTCTCGCCCACTCACCACAAGCCCAATGCACAACGCCATCGAGACCGCCAGCCCCGCGACCGCTCGTGTCGTCATCGCCTCCGTGCTCCTCGCAGTCGATTGACGCCGCCCATCGTCGCCATGGCGCCCACCATTGTCAACCGCGACGGCACGCACGCGCCGATCCACCTTGCGTCCGCGCCCGAAGTTGGCTAGGCTGAGGGTCGTCCCCATCGTGCGAGGTCATTCGCCGTGCGAATCGCTGCCTTTCGGCCCGGCTGCCTGCCCATCGCGGTCGCGCTCGCCGCGGCTTTGGCGCCGAGCCCTGTCCATTCAGCGGAGGCTCTTCCCGTGATGCTGACCGTGGACTACCGCAACCCTATCCCGCCCGAGCTGCTCAAGAAGGCGCACATCGGCGCCGTCTACGTCGGCGTCGGCATCCCGGTGCGAGACGGCAAGCTCGACGAGAAGATCCGGCCCCAGCTCGAGAGCTTCCTGAAGCTCTACGGCGAGCACGGCATCAAGGTGCTCGTGGAGTCGAACTTCTATACGCGGCCGCCGAAGGGCACCGAATGCGCCGATGCGCACGGCCGCGCCATCCGCATGGGCTGCTTCAACAACGACGCCTTCCACGCCTGGATGCGCGAGGCGATCCGAGAGATGGCCACCTGCTTTGCCCGCTACGACGCCTTCGCGGGCTTCCTCTTCGACGACGGCGTCCACGTCCGCGCCGACTGCTGCTACTGCGACGTCTGCCGCAAGCTCTTCCGGGAACAGCACGGCATCGAGCCGCCGCCCTTCGAGCCGGTCGGGGGCACGGGCCGCCTGGCGCCCGACGACCCCCGTCTGCTGTGGGACCGGTTCCACCGCGAGGCCTTCGCGCGCTACCTGCGCACCCAGGCCGAGGCGGCGCGAGACGTGTCCGACAAGCTGACCCTCGTCACGATCCCGTCGGACTCCTTCTTCTTCGGCCGCCACCTCAATGCCGACGTCGCGCGCGACGCGACCGACACGAGCCACAGCGCGCGGCTCCAGCGCATCGACCGGCTCCACGTCCGCAACTGGCACGTCTTCCGGAGCTTCCCCGTGCCCAGGGTCGTGCCCGGCGGCAATGGGCAGGAGCCGTGGGCCGTCGGCTGCCACCTCACGGCGCCGTCGCCGTGCATGATCCTGCACCAGGGGGGGCCGCTGGTCGAGACGGCGGGGCGGCAGCAGTTCCTCAGCCCTGGCGAGATCGGGCGCCTGATGCGCACGACCGTGGCCGAGGGGGCCGGAGCCATCGCCTTCTGGGAGCACGCCAGGGCCGTCGCCCACTGCCCCGAGGTCTTCGACGCGATCGGCTCGGTGGCCGCGGAGCTCGGCGGGCTCCGCGCCGCGCTCGACGCTCGGAGGCCCTTCCCCGCGCGCGTCGGCCTGCTCTACGCTACGGCCACCGAGATCGTGCAGCAGCCGTGGCGGACGAACACCCTCGAGCGCTGGCGCCACCTCCACGCCTTCGAGGCCATGGCCTACGCCCTGACCCGCCACAGCATCGCGTTCCGCGTCGTGCTCGACGCCGAGCTCGACGAGGCCCTGCCCGGCCTCCACGCCCTGCTCCTGACGGGCGTCACCCACCTGACGAGGCCGGCCGCCGAGCGGATCGAGAAGGCCGTCGCCGACGAGCGGCTCTTCGTCCTGACCGACCCGACCTGCCTGCCCGTCGCGGGCGCGAAGCTCTGCGACTTCGACCCCGACGGCTGGCTGCGCAGCCAGCGCCGCGGCTACCGCCACAGCCGCTACCTCGACGACCAGGCGGCGGACGTCGCCGACAAGGTCATCCCCCAGCTTCGCCTCTTCTCGCTCCAGCCGGTGCGGGTCGAGGGCAGCGCGTGCTTCGCCAGGCTCTTCGCCGAGCCCGACGGCGGCCTGCTGCTCTTCCTGGTGAACTGGGATACGCGCTGGGCGGCGAACGCGCGGCTCACCTTCCGCGAGACCTGCGCCCTCGAGGCCGTGACGGAGGGCGCCGTGCCCGCCCGCGCCGTCGCTGGCCGCCGTCTCGATCTCGAGGTCCCGGCCGCCGGCTGGCGGATCGTGCGCGCCCGCCCCGCCGATTGAGCAAGCGCCGCACGGCGCAGAGCCGGCCTACTCCCACACGATGCGGGCCACGTAGACGCTGTTGTCCGAGCCGTGCTTCTCGCAACCGCGCGGCTGCATCCACTCGGTGACCGTGACCCACGTCTCGCGGTCACTGACCTCGCACACGCCGAAGTTGCCGAGCCGCGCGCCGCGCTCGGGCACGAGCACCCGCTCGGTGCGGCGCAGGACGCGCAGCCGCTCGAGATCCACCCGGGCGATGAAGAGCGGCGCGCGGTGACGGAACACGTGGTCGTTGTTCGCCCCTCGACGCGTGTAGACGAGGAACAGGGCGTCGGGTCGGCTGACCCAGTGCTGCTGAGTGTTGTAGCTCCCGAGCGGCGCGCCGTCGTCGAACCGCCACGGCACGGGCGGCTCGTAGCGGAGGCCGTCGGGCCCGCTGGTCACGTAGCCCGTCTTGTCGTTGCGGATGGTCAGGTAGAAGCGCCCCTTGCAGCAGGCGAGCGAGGGCTCGCAGAAGCCGCGCGGGACCCCGAGCTTCAGCTCGGTGCCGTGCTCCACGTAGGAGAGGGCCTCGCCGTCGAACCGACAGCGAAGCACGGTCGTCGCATAGCAGCGCTCGCCCTTGCTGTCGCCTTTGAAGTAGATGGGCAACAGGATGTCGCCGCCGGGCAGATCCAGCCGCTGGACGCTTCCCGCGCCGGCGTTGAAGAACGTGCGGTTGTCGGGCATATCGAGCGTCCGCCAGTCCGACCAGGAGCGCGCGTCGGCGTCGTAGACCGACCAGGCCGTCTGGCGGTGGCGGTAGCCCATGACGCGGTTGTCGCGGTAGTGGACGCTCTGGCCGATGCCGAGCAGCTTCCCCGTCTTCGCGTGCCACTTGGGGGTGAAATCGCAGATCCCTATCTCGACGTCGCGCTGCCGCCTTCGGGCAAGAGTATCGTGGCGCCGCGGCTCGGACCAGGTCCTGCCAAGATCGTCGGTGCGCATGTCGTGGAGGGCGTAGAAAACGTCGGAGCCGCTGAGCAGCAGCTTCTGCATGGTGAGCACCACGGTGGGCGTCTCGCCCGGGATCGCGCCGGCGCGGGCGTGCACCCAGCACATCTTGCGGTCGAACCCGGAGCGGATGGCCTTGAGCTGGACGTCGAACTTCGGCCAGGTCATCGCCCTCTCCTTCCGGCGCTCCGCCTCGCCTGCGGACGCGACCGCGCCGCTCAAGAGCAGAAGGCACGCGAGCTGGCGCACGGGTCCCCTCCGTCACAGGCCGAGGAAGTAGTCGAGCCAGCGGGGCAGGCCGGTCTCGATGGGCTCGATGTCGCAGATCTCGTACTCGAGGGCGTAGTCACCCTCGTAGCCGGTGCGCTCCATCGCATCGACCACCCAGCGGTAGTCGATGTCGCCCTCGCCCAGATGGGTGCGCTGGAAGCCGCCGTCGCCGAGGCCGCCGTCCTTGACGTGGATGTGCACGATCCACGGGGCGAAGCGGTCGAAGACGGCCTGGTAGTCCACGCCGGCGTGGAGCAGGTTGCACGGCTCGTAGAGGATGCCGAAGTGCTTCGAGCCGACGGCCTCGCACAGCTCGACGCAGGCGTCGGGCAGGCCGGCGAGGCTGCCCTTGTGGTTCTCCATCCCCAGATAGATGCCCCACTCGGCGGCGTACGCCGCGCTCCGGACGAAGAGCGGCGCGATGCGGCCGATGATCGCGGGATCCTCCCCGGTGCCGGGCCGCACGCGGATCGAGCGGGCGCCGAAGCGGACGGCGAGGTCGACGGTCGCCTTCATCTCGTCGAGGGCTCGGGCCCGCGCGGCCTCATCGTCCGAGGCGAAGTCGGCGCCGGGGTAGCTGCCGAGGTTGGCGATGCGCACGCCCGCCGCCTGCGCCGCGGCCTCGAGCGCAGCGGGATCAAGCTCGGCGCGGTCGGCCGAGAAGTGCGGCGGACGACCCCACAGGTCGATCTTGCGGAAGCCACACTCGGCCATCACCGCCATCGCCTCGGCCGCGGGCCGCTCGCGGAGCGGGTAGGTGCACGTCGAGATCCTACTGAGCTCCACCGCCATCCCCTTTCCCGATTCCTCCTCCCGCCGGGGGCTATGATAGGGCGGCTGGGCGACTTTGCAAATGGCGGGCACCGTGCTAGAATGCGGGAGGGCTCGGACGGCTGCCGAGCCCCCTGTCGATGGAGCCTGAGCGATGGGACTCGACGCCTGGATCCGCGCGAACGTGTCGGGCATCGTGCTCAACGGCGGGGAGAGCGTGCGCTTCGGCCGCGACAAGGCGTGGGAGCGCCTCGCCGGGCGGACGCTCATCGAGCGCGTGCTCGACACCCTCGGCTCCCTGTTCGGCGAGGTCCTCGTCGTGGGCCGGCCCGAGGCGGCGCCGGCCCATCCCGCCGTCACCGAGGCGCTGCCCGACGCCGTGCCCGGCGTCGGCCCGCTTGGCGGCATCTGCACGGGGCTCGAGGCGATGAGCCGCCCTGTCGGCTTCTTCGCCGCCTGCGACATGCCCTGGCTCGACGCCGACGTCATCCGCCGCCAGCTCGCCCTCGTCCGCGAGGGCCATGCCGACGCCGTCGTGCCCCGCTGGGACGGCTACTGGGAGCCGCTCCACGCCGCCTACGCCGTGGCCTGCCTCCCCGCCGCGCGCGACCAGCTCGCCCGATGCGACTACCGCATCCGCAGCTTCTTCGGCCAGGTGCGGGTTCGCTTCTGGGACATCCGCGCCGAAGGCCTCTCCACCCGCCCCTTCGCCAACGTCAACACCAGGAACGACCTCGCCACCCTCCTCGAGGCCGACGGC
The DNA here is from genome assembly GCA_965603035.1 of uncultured bacterium. GTDB lineage: Bacteria > Planctomycetota > PUPC01 > DSUN01 > DSUN01 > CAZDNN01. The sequence goes on along the minus strand of CBFDBL010000101.1, from coordinate 5,737 downwards.
TGACCCCACGGAACAGACAGGAGCGTCCGCGATGAGGATAGCCGCATTCCAAGGGCGGTGTTGCGACGGCGACGTCGAGGCCAACGTGGCGAGGGCCTCGGAGACCCTCCGTGACGCGGGCAGCGCCGGTGCCGACTTCCTGCTCATGCCCGAGGGCTACCTCGGCGGCTACGGCACCCGCGACGTGGTCGAGGCCACGGCCATGGCGCTCGACGACCCGCGGGTCGCGGGCCTCGTCGCCGAGACAGCGGCCAGCGACGTCGTGCTGATGGTCGGGCTCAACGAGCGGAGCGGCGACCGGACCTTCAACTCGGCGCTCATCGCCCACCGCGGCACGCTCCTCGGCGTCTACCGCAAGACGATGCTCACCCGCGGCGGGCACCGCGAGATGGGCTTCGCCACCGACTTCGACCTGCCCGTTTGGCAGGCGAAGGGCATCACCTTCGGCGTGATCATCTGCGCCGACTCGTCGTTCATCGAGGTCGCCCAGGTCCTCTGGTGGCAGGGCGCGCAGGTCCTCTTCAGCCCCCACTACAACTTCATCCCCAACGACAGGATGGACGCCCACCGCATCCGCGTGCGCAACAACCACATCGGCATCGCCGCCCTGCTCGGCGTGCCCGTCGTCCGCTCGAACGTCGTCAACTGGGATCGCGCGCCGCGGCTCGGCTACGGCGACACCGCCATCTTCGGCCCCGACGGCCAGCCGCTCGCGGAAGCAGGCCTCTTCACCGAGACGCTCCTCGTGGCCGACGTCGACCTCTCGGCGACCCGCCCCTTCGAGCAGCGCCACCGCATCCCCATGGCCGTCCGCCGCCAACTCGCCGACGCCATGCTCGCCGCGCCCGTCGCCGAGTTCTGAGAAGGGGATCGGCGTGACCTCCCGCGACCTTGTGAAGACGGCCATCGCCCACCGCGAGAGCGACCGCGCGCCCTACGCCATCGACCTCACACGCGACGCCGCCGAGCGGGTCCACGCCGAGCTGGGCATCGACGACGTAGGCGCCTGGATCGACAACGACGTTCAGAACATCGCGGTACCGTGGTGGACCTGGCACGAGCTGGGCGCCGACTGGCGCAGGCCGCCGACCCCGACGAGCCGGCCCACCGTCATCGGCCGGGGCAGCTACGACAGCCTCGCGGACAACATCAAGGCCGCGCGCGACGCCAGCGACAAGTACTTCCTCGTCCGCCTCTACGGCAGCCACTTCGAGAAGGCCAACGCCGCCCGCGGGATCGAGAACTTCCTGGCCGACATCGCCGCCGACTACGCCTTCGCCAGGCGCCTGTGCACCACGATCATCGACAAGAACATGGTGATGCTCGATAACTTCGTCCACATCGCCGAGATCGACGGCGTGCTGCTCGGCAGCGACTGGGGCGCCCAGCGGGGCCTGCTTATGTCGCCCGAGGTGTGGGACGACCTCATCGGCCCCGGCGAGCAGCGCGAGTACGACCTCGTCCACGCCTACGGCAAGGACGTGTGGCTCCACTCGTGCGGCTGCATAGACGCCCTGATCCCGAGGCTGATCGACATGGGGCTCGACGTGCTCAACCCCGTGCAGCCCGAGTGCATGGACATCGCGCGGCTCAAGGCCGACCACGGCGACCGCCTGACCTTCTGGGGCGCCCTCAGCACCCAGCAGACCCTGCCCTTCGGCACGCCCGACGAAGTCCGGGCCGAGGCCCGACGCGTCCGCGACCTGATGGGCGCCGACGGCGGCTACATCCTCTCGCCAGCCCAGTCCATCCAGGGCGACGTGCCCGTCGCCAACATCGAGGCGCTCCTGGAGGTCGCCCGCGAGCCGCGGACCACAGGGAGCCCCACCCGATAAGCAAGCCCTGCGAGATCTGCACGACGCTCCAGTGGAACCCCAAGACCGACTCGGGCGTCCACACGGGCCACGATGGCGTTGCGCTCGACCACCCGCCCCTCCTCTCGCCGGATGTCGTGGATGCGGACCGTCACGGGGCTCGCGCCGGCCAGCCCGAAGCGCACGACCACCTCCGTCACCCTCGCCACGCGGCCGGCGATGCTGCCCCGCACCTCGATGCGACCGCGGGTACCGCCCTGGAAGTGAGTGTAGTGAAGGAGCCGTTTCAGCGCACCGCCCTCGTCGAGCTTGCGGGCGTCCCGCCGGATCCGCGGGGCGTGGTCGAAGGTGTGATCGAGCGATCCACGGGCGGCGGGCCGCTCGGCCTCCGGGGCATCGCGCAGCCTGCGAGGACGGTCAGCGCGGTGACGGCCACCAGGAGTCGCATGCGGGCTCCTTCCCGCGTGCAGGATAGGCCGGGCCGCCGGCTCCGTCAAGTTGACAGCCGGGGCAGGCGCTGGTACGGTATGAGCGGTTCCTTCCTCCCTTCCGCGAAAGGGGATGCCGTGACTCATCGACGACTCGCCGTGCCCTGCCTGCTGCTGGCCGCCCTGGCCGGAGGAGTGTCCGCCGACGTCAGGCTGCCCGCCGTCCTCAGCGACCACATGGTGCTCCAGCGCGGAGTGCCTGTCCCGATCTGGGGCTGGGCCGATGCGGGCGAGAAGGTCACGGTCAAGCTCGCGGGCCAGACGAAGGCGGCGACGGCCGACGCTCAGGGCAACTGGGCGCTGAAGCTCGACGCGCTGGAGGCGGGCGGCCCACACGCGATGACCGTCGAGGGCGGGAACCAGCTCACCGTGAGCGACGTGCTCGTCGGCGAGGCCTGGCTGTGCTCGGGGCAGTCGAACATGGCGATGGCCGTCGGCGGCGTCGATAACGCTCTGCGGGAGATCGCCGAAGCCGACTACCCCCAGATCCGCCACTTCCGCGTCGCCCGTGCCAGCGCGAAGGCGCCAGCGACCGACTGTAAGGGCGCCTGGGCCGTGTGCAGCCCGAAGACGGTGCGGGGCTTCACGGCGACGGGCTACTTCTTCGGCCGCGCGCTGCACAAGCACCTCGGCGCGCCCGTCGGCCTCATCAACTCCTCGGTCGGCGGCACCCCCATCGAGAACTGGACGCCCACGTCGGCGCTCGACGACCCGGCGCTCAAGAAGGCCCTCGACGCGTGGTCCGCCAGCCAGAAAGCGGCATCGGCCGAAGCGGGCAAGGCGCTCGCCGCTCAGCTCGAGCAGTGGAAGGAGGCCGCGGCGAAGGCCAAGGCCGCGGGCAAGAAGCCGCCGCGCCGGCCCCGCGACCCCAGCGCGGGCGTGGGCATCCAGGCCTTCGGCGGCCTCTACAACGCCATGATCGCGCCGCTGCGGCCCTACGCCATCCGCGGCGCACTGTGGTACCAGGGCGAGCGCAACTGCCGCGCGGGCACGACCTGGCTCTACCGCAAGCTGCTGCCCGCGCTCATCGCGAGCTGGCGCAAGGCGTGGGGACAGGGCGACTTCCCGTTCCTCTACGTCCAGCTCCCCAACTGGCGCGGCCATCACGCCGACATCCACGACGACTGGGCCGTGATGCGCGAGTCGATGAGCAAGGTGCTCGCCGTGCCGAACACGGGCATGGCCGTCACTATCGACGTGGGCGACTCGGCAAACATCCACCCGAAGAACAAGCAGGCCGTCGGCGCCCGCCTGGCCCTCGCCGCGCGCGCCGTGGCCTACGGCGAGACGCTCGCCCACTCGGGGCCGCTCTACGAGTCGATGACAGCGGCGGGCGGCAAGCTCCGCCTCCGCTTCACGCACGTGGGCGACGGGCTCGTCGCGAAGGGCGGCAAGCTCACCGGCTTCACCATCGCGGGCGCCGACCGCAAGTTCGTCCCCGCGGAGGCGGTCATCGAGGGCGAGACCGTGGTCGTCACGACGCCCGGAGCCACGGAGCCCGTGGCCGTGCGCTACGCGTGGGCGAACGACCCGACCTGCAACCTCTACAACAAAGCGGGCCTGCCCGCCTCGCCTTTCCGCACCGACACGTGGCCCGTCCCCGGCCAGCCCGGCCACAAGTAGGAGCCGAAGTAGATGGACCGACGACGCTTCCTTCGAGCCTGCGGCATCGGCGCAGCGGCCCTGGCCACGCCCCGACGGCTCCGAGCCGCGCCGCGACGGCCCAACGTTCTGTTTGTCTACACCGACGACCAGCGCGAGGACACGATCGGCGCCCTGGGCAACCCCCACATCCAGACGCCGAACCTCGACTCGCTGGTGAAGCGCGGCACGGTGTTCGCCAACGCCTACTGCATGGGCGGCTTCAGCGGCGCCGTGTGCCTGCCAGCGCGCCTGATGACCCTCCGCGGCCGCTCGTGGTTCGCCGTGCGGGGGCTGAAGGGCGACTTCCCGACGTTTCCGAAGGCGATGAAGCAGGCCGGCTACGTCACCTACCACGTCGGCAAGCGCGGCAACACCGATCAGCTCGTCCAGAAGCAGTTCGACCGCAGCACCTACATCGCGCGCAGCCCCGAGCCGGGCAAGCCGCTCGCCGACCTCACCATCGGCCACCTCCGCAAGCACGACCGCGGCAAGCCCTTCTTCATGTACCTCGCCGGCCCCGCTCCCCACGACCCGCGCGTCGCGCCCAAGGCGTATATGGACCGCTACGACGTGGACAAGATCCCGCTACCGGCCAACTACCTGCCCTTCCACCCCGTGAACAACGGCGAGATGTTCATCCGCGACGAGAGGCTCGCGCCCTGGCCGCGCACCGAGGCCGAGATCCGCAGACACCTGCGCGACTACTACGGGATGATCACTCACCTCGACGCGCAGCTCGGCCGCATCTTCCAGACCCTCGCTGACCTCGGCCTGCGTGAAAACACCCTCATCGTCTTCTCCTCCGACCAGGGCATCGCCGTCGGCAGCCACGGCCTCATGGGCAAGCAGAACCTCTACGAGCACTCGATGGGCGTGCCCCTGATCTTCGCCGGCCCCGGCATCCCGCAAGGCAAGGTCGTCGATGCCTTCGCATACGGCTTCGACGTCTTCCCCACCGTGTGCGACCTCGTGGGCGCGCCCGTCCCCAAGGGCCTCGACGGCAAGAGCCTCGCACCCGTCCTCCGCGGCCAGAAGCACGCCGTGCGCGACACCGTCCTCCTCGGCTACCGCGACGTGCAGCGCGCCGCCCGACGGGGCCGCTGGAAGCTCATCCGCTACCCCCGGATCGCCTACACCCAGCTCTTCGACCTCGAAGCCGACCCTCACGAGACGAGGGACCTCGCCGACGACCCCGCCCACGCCGACAGGGTCAAGGAGATGATGGCCGTCCTGGCCGAGCAGCAGAAGCTCTTCGGCGACGCCTGCCTGCTCACGGCGCCCAACCCCACGCCAGCCAAGGTCGATCTCGGCTTCTTCAAGAACCGACCGCCGAGCAGGAGGAGGCCCAAGAAGCGCAAGCCCGGCGGCAGGAAGGAAAGCCAGTAGGTGCGTCACCGTTACAGCGTGTCCACCGCGATCGGGATCACACTGCCCCTGGCACTCGCAGCAGCGGCGCACGCCGGCGCGAACGCTCGGTACGGCGCCGAGCCGCGCCCGTCCTACGGCGGCATCGCCGACATCGACGCCGAGGCAGAGGCCCTCCGGAAGTCCGGGGTCGGCAAGTCTTTCTCGCGCGGCTGGTACTCGTGGGACCGCTTCCTGTGCCGCTATCAGGACAACGGGCGGAAGAGCCCGAAGGACCTGAAGATCCTGCGTGCTGTGTTCCTGACCGTCCTCGTTCGCCATCGGGCGGACGAGCAGGCCCAGGGCGTGGCCCGACGCATCGAGACGCGCGCAGGCGACGGCGGCGGGGTCTCCGTCACAATCGCAAGGCAAGAGGGAGCCGCTGAC
>CBFDBL010000100.1:0-12762 GCA_965603035.1 uncultured bacterium | reverse complement strand
GGCGTTGTAAAGCAAGACGTGCTTTGGGGTTGAGGTGATCCACTCCTCGGCTCGGCAGACGTGGGAGATGGCCATGAGGTGGTCGTCGACGACGTTGGCGAGGTGGTAGGTGGGGAAGCCGTCGCTCTTGAGGAGCACCTGGTCGTCGAGGGTCGCGTTGTCGAAGGTGATGTCGCCGCGGAGGCGGTCGGCGTAGGTGGTGGCGCCGTCGGGCACGCGGAGGCGGAGCACGTGGGGCTCCCCATCTGCAAGGCGGGACTGGACTTGGGAATCGGAGAGGGCGAGGCAGTGGCGGTCGTACTTGAGTTGTGGCAGGCGCTTCGCCTTCTGCTCATCGCGGAGCGCGGCGAGGCGCTCGGGCGTGCAGAAGCATGGGTAGGCGGCGGCGCGGTCGAGGAGTGTCTGGGCGTGGTGGCGATAGAGCTCGGAGCGCTCGCTCTGGCGGTAGGGGCCGTAGGGGCCGCCGACGTCAGGCCCCTCATCCCAGTCCAAGCCGAGCCACAGCAAGGACTTGAGGATGGCGGCCTCGCTCTCGGGCGTCGAGCGCGCCCGGTCGGTGTCCTCGATCCTGAGCACGAACGCCCCGCCCTGCTGCCGCGCGAAGCAGCGGTTGAACAGCGCGATGTACGCCGTCCCCAAGTGCGGATCACCAGTGGGTGACGGAGCCACCCGGACGCGAACGTCGCTGGACATGGGACACCTCGCGATCGGATACGATTCGCGCAAAGTCTAGCAGATTGGCCTCGCCGAGGCAAGATGGCTCGACCGCTGTGGCCGTTTCGGTGTTGACGTGCCGTGCGGGTCCGCTACAATGCAGGGCAACTAGTGTGGGCACAGGGGGCATGGGGTCCCGACAAGGAGAGGCAGCCATGGTGAAGGTGGGCATTCTTGGCATCGGGTTCATGGGCACGGCACACTTCCGGGCCTACTGCGCGTACCGCAAGGCCAAGGTGGTGGCGCTGTCGGACCTCAACCCGAAACGCCTGTCGGGCGACTGGAGCGATATCGCTGGCAACATCGAGGGCTCGCAGGCCTCCGGCGCCGACATCACGAAGCTGCACCTCCACGCCGACCCCGCGGAGCTGTTCGCCGACCCCGACGTGGACATCGTGGACATCACGCTGCCGACCTTCCTCCACGCGCAGTACGCCACCGCGGCGCTCGCGGCCGGCAAGCACGTCATCTGCGAGAAGCCCATGGCCTGCACCCTGCGCGACTGCGACAGGATGCTCGCCGCGGCGAAGAAGGCCCGCCGCCGGCTCTTCGTCGCCCACTGCATCCGCTTCTGGCCGGAGTTCGCCGCCCTCAAGAAGCTCATCGACGGGCGCAAGTACGGCAAGGTGCTCAGCGCCAGCTTCTGGCGCAGGAGCGCGACCCCGACCTGGAGCTGGGACAACTGGCTCATGGACCCCAGGCGCAGCGGCGGCGCCGTCGTGGACCTGCATATCCACGACACCGACTACATCAACTACGTCTTCGGCGTGCCCAAGGCCGTGCGCTCGACGGGCGTGGTCGGCGGGGTGTCGAAGGCGGCCGTGGACAGCGTGCTGACCCAGTACATCTACGCCAGGGGGCCCCAGGTATCGGCCGAGGGCAGTTGGGCCATGGCGCCGGGGTTCGGCTTCACCCACGGCTTCTGCGTCGTGCTCGAGAAGGCGACGGTGGAGCACGACGCCAAGTCGGGCACGGCGCTGACCGTGCACACGACGGCGGGGAAGACGCTGACGCCGCGGGTGCCGAAGCTCGACGGCTACGTGGCCGAGCTGCGTCACTTCGTGGACTGCGTGGCGGCGGGGACGGGGTCGAAGATCGTGACGGCGAAGGACGCCAGGGCGGCACTGGCCGTATGCCTGGCGGAGTCGAAGGCCGTGCAGAGCGGCCGGACCGTGCGGATCCGCTGAGCGCGAGGGGAGGCCAGGGGGAGGAGCGGCGGGCCGCTCCGAGAGGGCTGGCTGTGGGCAAAGCGCATCGCGTGTCGCGTCTGCTGGAGATCGTCACCCTCCTCCAGTCGGGCGGCGGCTGGAAGGCGCGCTCGCTCGACGAGCGCTACGTCCTCTCGCGCACCCGCATCTTCGACGTCATCCGCGAGATCCGGGCAGCGGGCGTCCCCGTCCAGAGCACGCGCGCAGGCTACACCATCTCGCCCTCCTTCTTCCTCCCCTCCGTCCAGCTCAGCCCGCAGGAGCTGCTCGCGCTCCTCTTCCCCTCCGACCTCTTCGCCGACGGCGAGGCCGACCACGAGGTCCTGCGCAGCGCCCGCACCAAGCTCCTGTCGTGTCTGCCCGAGGCCCTGCGCGACGGCGCCGCCCAGCTCATGCGACGCACCAGCGTCGTCGTCCCCACGGGCGACCTCCACAGCGACACCTTCGACCGACTCCGCCGCGCCGTCGCCGAGCGGCGGCGGCTCGTCATCGTCTACGAGAGCCGCACCTCGCCGGTCCGGCGGCTCGAGATCGACCCCTACGGCCTCGCGTTCCGCAAGCACGCGTGGCACGGCGACGTGCGCAAGTTCCGCGTCTCGCGCCTACAGTCCGTCGAGTCCACGCCCCTGCACTGCGTCGTGCCGACGGACTTCTCGGTGGGCGCCGCCTTCGCCGGCGCGTGGTACGTCTTCAGCGGCGAGGCGCAGGAGATCGGCCTGTGGTTCAGCGCCAGGGTCGCGCGCTTCGTGCGCGAGCGTCGGCCGCTCGAGGGCCAGCGCATCCAGACCCTCAGCGACGGCTCGGTCTTCTACCGCGCCACCGTCAACGACCTCGACGAGGTCGCCTGGTGGCTCGTCCAGTATGGTGAGGAAGCCCGCGTCGACTACCCCGACGCCCTCGCCGACCGGGTCATCGACCTTGCCCGCGGCGCCATCCGCGCCAACGCGCCCCGACGTCGGCGCCCCTACGGCGAGTCCCCCCCCGCCGCCGACCGCGTCGCCGAGCCCGACCCCGACGACGATCCCGGCAGCCCCTGACCGTCGAGCGTCGCGCGCGCGACGTTCCCCCACCTCGATCGTCCTCGACTTCCTCGTGTCCTCGCCGCTCGGCCGTCTCCGGGTAACGTTCGCCTTGACCCTCACCAGGCACAGACGAGGCATGCCGGCACTAGGTCCTGAGACCGGCCGGACCAGCTTTTCCGCGCGAGCCGTCGAGCTCGTCTGCGTGTCAGTCTGGCCGCTCGAGCGGGATCGTCGCCACGATGGGTCCGACAGCACTCGCCGCGCCGTCGTCGCCCGTGTAGGACGCAGTGATGTCCACCACGTGCGCGGCGATGCTTACCGTCTCCGTGCCTGTCATTGTACCTTCCAGAGCGAAGAACCCTTCCTTAGGGCGGTCGGGGTGCGGCCCGAACCGGCACGACTGGTCGCCGGCCGAGCCGTACTTGTTGATCCAACGACACAAGGTAGCGGCATCGACGCGCCAGGTCTTCTTGCCCTGCACAGGCCCGGGGAAGTTGGCCTCGCTCTGGCCAGAGATCCGCACGAGTGCCTTGTACGGGATCGTCAGATCCTCGGAGTTGCACGTGAGCTGGGCCTGGTAGACCTTGCCCTCGGGGACCTCGACAGGAAGGATCTGGGAGAAGGTGTACGTCTCGCCCTTCGACTCGGCCTTCGATTCGGTCCATGAGTATGTGTAGTCGAAGGTGAATGTGGTCGTCGACTCGACGAACTTGGCCGAGACCTTGATCTCCTCGGCGATGCCGGCCTTGATGGCGTGCGATGTCGCGTGGGTGCTCGTGGTCACATGAGTGTACGCGTAGGTCAGCGTTACTGAAGAGCTGGGGGCCAGTCCGTTGCGGTTGTCCAAGGCCGGTGTGTAGACGATCTTCTGGTGTGGCGTGAAGATCTTGCTGCTCTCGTCGAAGACGAGTTCGCTGGCCAGGTGGTCTGTGAGGCCGCCGTAGAGGCCGATCCCGTCTCCTCCCGGCCCGTTGTCGAACCACCGGCCATCGGCTGGGTCCATCACGGTCTCGAACCCGTTCTGCCAGGCGTCGATGACCCAAGCAACGACCTGTGCCCTGTCGATGAATTGCAGTGCCATGGCTGCTCCTCCGTGGGGTTAGGAGACGTCGATGAAACCGAGCTCGTTGTTCAGGGTCGTGCCACTGATGACGTAGTGCGCGGTGAGCGGCTCCCCGCTCCTGTAGACGAACGGCTGCTCCGCCTGTTTGTCGTTCCCCCATACGACGAAGGCTCGCATGTAGACGGTCGCCCCGTCAGGAACGCCGAGATTCGCCGGATCGACTGTCTTGGTAACTCCCAGGGTGATATCACGACTCTTCCTCGTGGTCCGCTTCTTGCCATCGCTGCCCACATAGCTCAACTGAATCTTCGCGACGAAGCCACCTGAGTTCTTCAGGCTCATCTTGCCGATCGCCTGCATGGGCATGGCTTGCCCTCCTCTCGGGAGTTCCTGTGTCTTCCCAGAACCGCGAAGACATCGTGACGAACTTGGATCAACCGCCGTACCACACGCCAGACCCTCGCCTCATGGCGCACCACAAGTCTCTCAGAGAACGTCTCCTTTCTTCTCATTGGGCCTGCGATTCCTGCTGTGCCCCGCCTGAAGGAACCTGCCCCTGAGGGGAACACGCGACGTTCAGGGAATACTGGGTGAAGGGGATCTTGCCCGTAGGAACACTTCATGGCGGCACCCACAACAGCGGAGCCGATGAAGTCGAGTCCCAGGAGTTCTCGCAGGGCTCCCTCTCAGTGACAGCCATTATGGGGTACAGGGATGGTGGAGTCAAGACTCCAGATCAGCAGTAAGCTGCGTCTTGCAGTGATGGCCGGACTCTGGAGGCATCAGAGCTGCTCGGGACGGATCTGCTCGGGTAGGAGGCGACGAGCAGAGCGCGGCGAGCGAAGAGACACGGCCTGACTGAGAAGGACGCGCCTTGAGTCGGCGGGGCAATGTAGACGTCACACCGAGCGTGACGGCGACGTTCCGTGCGATGTCTGCCTTCGGGGCGACAAAGCCCGGCCATCTGGGAGTCTGTGCCACGACGAGGCGATGGGAGGGCGAGGCCCCCGCCGAGCCGCCGTCCGCCTCCGGCGGACGGGCCGCTCGTGGGCTGTTGGCCGGACGACCCTGCCCCGCGACATTCTGGGCGGGAGGTCCGGGTCCCGCGGCATTGTAGGCGCGACGTCCCCGTCCCGCGAGACGATTCGCTTCCGTGTTCCTATCCGCCGCCAGCGGGCACCTCCCCTTCCAGCCACGAGAGGATGAGGAACGCGGCCTCCGCCCGCCTCAGGCCGTCTCGCGGGATGCGCGCATCCCGCCTACATCGGCAGAGCCGAAAGCTCGAAGCGGGAAGCCGCGAGCTGCGGGCTACGAGCCAAGAGCTATTGACCTCTGCATAGGCAATGCAAGGCCCGGGTGGCGCCAGGCCTTGCCGGCCACGCGCGCGCACGCGGTTGGAAACGGCCTGCGTGGACTATTTCCGGATTTGCGCAAATCCGGGAATAGGTCGGCGCCGCCCGGTGCGATGGCCTTTGCCACAGCGGTCGCCGCCGGGCCGGGGCCGTGCGAGAGGCCTGCGAGGCGATTGCGGTGCCCGCCGTCCCTCCGCTCCCGCAGGGGGACGGACAGGCCGCCGCTGTGCGGCACGCAGCGGGGAAGGCCCTGCTCCCCTCCTGCCGCGGAGCGGCGGCGTTCTTCTTCCCCACGCGGAGCGTAGGGACGAGCAAGAGCGAGGAAAAGCGTGGGTGCCACGCGCAAACCTGGTTGGGCGTGCGGAGTCGCGGACCTTGTCCGAGCAAGCCATTTCCGGATTTGCGCAAATCCGGGAATAGGTCGGCGCCGCCCGGTGCGATGGCCTTTGCCACAGCGGTCGCCGCCGGGCCGGGGCTCGGCTCGCCCGTGGCTCCCGTCCCCTTCTGCGAAGCGCATGCGGGCTGTCGGCCGCAAGGGGTGGGGCGCTTGCGAGTCGGCCTGCGTGGACCGCCGAGCCGGAGCATCGCCTTCGCAGAACGCGGGCAGGAGCGTCCCGCGACGGCACGCGGCCGCTGGCAGAACGTGGCCCCGAGCCATGGTGCCCCCGTCAACAGCCGTGGGGGCTGACTGCCGCAGACCCCTTGCGTCATCGCCCCGGGCCGCCCGCGGGCCATGCAAGGCGGGCCTGGGGGCTGGTGGGGGCCCTTTGCATTGCCTATGCAGAAGTCAATAAGGGCGAGAAGCTAGAAGCTGCTAGCTGATAGCTGATAGCCGCGACACCCCTTGACGCGGCCGGGCCGGGGTGCTAGGGTCGGCGCGAGAGGGGGGATGCACACGACGAGCGACGCAGGAGACGACGATGGCGAAGAGGGTGCTGGCGGCGCTGGCGGCGGCCGCCGCGATGGCGGGCTGCGCGGGGATGCCAGGGCTGGGCGGGACGGCGGGGCGGACGAGCGGGCCGGGCGATATCCCGTCGCTGGCGTGGACGCCGCGGTCGGATTGGGTGGACGTGCAGGGCCTCGGCGCGAAGGGCGATGGCACGGCCGACGATACGGCGGCGCTCCAGCGCGCGCTCGACGGCGTGCGCAACGGCGCGACGGTCTACCTGCCGGCGGGCGTCTACCGCGTGACGGCGACGCTGCGCCTGACGGGGCCGCTGGTGGGCGTGACGGTGGTGGGGCACGGCCGCGACACGGTCCTGCGCTGGGCGGGCGCGGCGGGCGGGAAGCTGTTTGCCGACGACGGCGTGGCCTACTCGCGGTTCGTGGGGCTGACGTTCGAGGGCGGGGGCCGGGCGTCGGTGGGGTTCCACCACGACTCGCGGCGCCGCTTCGAGACGGAGGTGCGGCACCAGCACCTGGCGTTCAGGGGCTTCACGCAGGCGGCGATACTGGCGGAGCCGAAGGACAAGTACGCGCTGGCCGAGGCGATGTTCGAGAACTGCCTGTTCGAGGACTGCGGCCGCGGGGTCGCCTTCACCAGCTTCAACGACTACAACTACACCTTCGACGGCTGCGAGTTCCGCCGCTGTGGCATCGCCATCGAGTGCGTGCACGGCAACTTCTACGCCCGCGACTGCCACTTCGAGGGGAGCCGCGAGGTGGACGTGCACGCGGCGCCCGAGCACGCCTCGTCGGTGCGGCGCTGCACGTCGGTGGGCTCGCGGGCCTTCGTGCGCTATGGCAACCCGGTGGCGCCGCTGATCGTGCAGGACTGCCAGGTCGAGGGCTGGACGCGGCCCGAGGGCGCGGTGACGTTGGCGGGGGCGCCGGTGCTGCTGTTCGACTGCGGCTTCCGCGGCGGGCCGTCGGGCCGCGCGCCGGTCGAGGTCACGCGGGCGGGGCAGCGGCTGCTGGTGTCGTGCAACACGGCGGCGGGCGCGCCGGGTCTGATCCGTGAGGGGCACAAGGCCCGCGTCTACGTCGTCCGGCCTGGCAAGCGTCAGGGGGTGCTGACGACGGCGCGGCGGCGCTTCCTCGAGGGCGCGGTGCGGGTGCCGACGCGCGTGTTCGACGTGAAGCGCGATTTCGGCGCGAGGGGCGACGGCCGGACCGACGACACGGCGGCGGTCCAGCGCGCGATCGACGCCGCGCGCGAGCACGGCCGCGGCGCCATCGCCTACCTGCCCACCGGCAGCTACGTGGTGAGCAAGACCCTGCGGATCGAGGGCTCGGGCTATGCGGTCGGCGGGACGGGCTTCATGAGCCGCCTGGTCTGGCGCGGCGCCGAGGGCGGCACGATCGTCGCCGTGCACGACCCGCTGGGCGTGACGCTCGAGCACCTGTCGGTCGGCCAGCACGACGCGGGCGCGATGCACAACGCGATCGACGTCCTCCAGACCGGCTCGGGCAAGCCGTCGCGGATGACCTACGACGGTGTGTTCGTCTACGGGATGTACCAGAAGCAGCCGCTGCGCCAGGGGCTGCACCTGCGGGGTCTGGGGCGCGAGGCGGTGGTCGTCGTGCCGCACGTGCAGGGCAACCTGCGGCTGGTGGACAGCGCGGCGGCGACGGTGCTGGCGAACTGCTCGTACGAGGGCTCGGTCGTCGTCGAGGGCAAGGGCGGGCGGCGCGACGGCTTCCTCGGCTTCCAGACCCGCCTGAGCACCATCACGACCCACGGCCTCTACCTGCGCGACAACCACAGCATCGTGATGAGCGACTTCTACGTCGAGCAGGCCGACGACGGCTACGTGCTCGAGGGCGCGCCCGGCGACCCGCCCGGCCGCGCGACGATCCAGGGCGCGAAGGTCGACTTCACCCGCCAGGGCACGCGCAACGAGGGCACGGTGCTCGACCTGCGCGACTACGGCGGCGAGGTGTTCTTCGGGCCGAACCAGTTCTACGCGAGCCTGCCGCGGGTGCCGATCGTGCACAAGGGGCAGCGGCCGCTCGAGCTGTTCCTGTGGGGCAACTGCTTCTACAAGACCCACCTGGAGGCCCAGCGGAGCCCGTCGCTGCGGCTGCACCTGGTGGGGAACGAGGGGGTGGCGGTCGAGGGCAAGGCGACGGTGCTGTCGCACGAGGCCCGCGCCGAGGACAACGTGTCGGCGGAGGGCCTGGCGCGGCTGGCGGCGGCGCTCGACGATCTGCGTCGGCTGGGCGCGCTCGACCTGCGGCTCAACCATCCGCGGCGACGGTGAGGGGGGAGGGCGCTCAGTCCTTCTTCGCGGGCTCGGGCGGCGTCGCGGGCTCGACGACCTCGATGGTGACCGCCTTCATGACCACGGGCTCGTCGGCCATGTGAATCGCCGAGCGGCCGCGTCCCTTGGCCGTAGCGGGCAGCTTGCTGATCGCCTCGACGACGTCGAGGCCCCGCACCACGGTGCCGAAGACCGTGAAGCGCTTGTTCAGCGCCTCCGCAGGGGCACAGGTGATGAAGAACTGGCTGCCGTTCGTGTTCCGGCCCGAGTTGGCCATGGCCACCGCGCCCGGCTCGTCGAAGGTCAGCGCGTCGTCGAGCTCGTCGTCGAAGCGGTAGCCCGGGCCGCCGGTGCCGTCGCCGAGCGGGCAGCCGCCCTGGATCAGCTTCAGCTCCCCGTCCTCGACGCGGTGGAACGTCAGGCCGTTGTAGAAGGGCCGCCGGACCCACCGCCCGTCCTTGTCCTTGAAGGGCCGCTCGCCCTTGGCCAGCTCGATGAAGTTCTCGGTGGTCTCGGGCGCCTTCTCGACGAGCAGTCGGACCACGATCTCGCCCTTCGCCGTCGCGATGTGGGCGTAGGTGCCTGGCTCGAGCTTCGCCGGCTCCGCCGGCTTCTCCGGCTTCTCCGGCGCGGCCGGCTTCTCGGGCTTGGGCGCCTCGCCGGCGAGGCAGACGGACAGTGCAAGGGAGAGCAGGGCGATGGGCAGCAAACGGCTCACGAGAGACTCCTTGATTCGCTATTCTGCGGGCTCGGCCCGCGCATCCCTTCCGCTCGCCGAGCATTCTAGCAGAACGGGCCGAGCGCCTCAAGATCGGGCGGGCGGTCATTGTCCCGCGCGGGCCGCCGGGCTCGGGGGGCCGAAGAGGCGGATGCGTGCCGCGGGGCGGCCGAGGGCGGGGCCACGGTAGTCGGGATGCGCCCTGCCGGGTGCCCGTCGCCGCAGGCCGGCGAAGGCCAGGACGAGGGCGAGCGCGAGCAGGAGCCACGCGGCCGCCTCGAAACGCCAGAAGCCGACGCTCGCGCGCAGCTCGCCCAGACCGCCGGCCGGCACGCCTGCGAACGCCGCGAAGCCCACCCACAGCCCGTGCGCCGCGTGCGGTAGCCAGAGCGTCCGCTCGAGCTCGACGAGCGTCACGGCATCGAGCAGCATGGCCAACAGCAACACGGTCACGAGCATGCACGCGGCCATCGATGCCCAGGGCCGGCGGCGCGACGCCGAGGCCGCTGCGTCGCGCGCGGGGCCGGGCTGCCCAACTCGGCGGCCGACCCGCGCGTTGATGTCCACTCCGGACACGGCGGCCCCGAACGTCAGGAGCATCAGGCCGAGCTGCGCCGCGTTGGTGCCGCCGACCAGAACGAGCGCCCGCCACGACTCGTCCCCGGAGCGGACGGCGGCCAGCGCCCACGGGACGGCGGCCACCGCGATGTAGAGGGCACCGAAGGCGGCGGCTCGCATTGCGAACAGCTCGCCGTGGCCGACGGGCAGCGGGAACTGCGCCCAGGAGACCCGGCTCAGCGCGACGTAGAGCACCAGACCGAGGAACAGCAACACCAGCGAGGGAAGCGTGGCGACCAGCGCGTGCGCGGAAGAGGCCGGAGCAGGCATCGCGAGCCACTGGACGCCTGCGACCACCATCCAGGCGCCCAGCAGCAGCGCGGCGCCGCGCGGGCGGCACAGGCCCGTCGCCTCCTGGAACAGGAAGACCAGCCGCCGGCGGCGCGGCCCGCCGCCGAGGAGATCGAGGAACATCGGGCGACGGCGATCGGCTGCGTCGGAGACGATGGGGAAGGCGAAGGTCAACAGCTCGTCGCGGCGCATGAGCGGGATCGAGGCGCGGCGGCAGGCGACGTCGATCCGCTTCATCGCCATGAGCAGCACGATGCCAGCCGCGAGACAGGCCAGCGGCTGCTCCGGCCCCAGCAGCAGCGGGTTCGGCGGCGCGGCGAACTGCGCCCGGCCGTCGCCGAGCGCGAGGATGGCGAGGAAGGGCGCCCAGGCCGAGGCGGCGAACAGCCAGCCCGCCCAGACAAGCAGCACCCGCCGGCACCGCAGCGCCAGCCACACCAGCGCGGGCAGCGCCGCGCGGAACAGCACGCAGGTGTAGAACAGCGCGGCCAGCGTCGCCAAGCCATAGGTTCGGAGGCCCATCGTAGTGGCGGCAACGGCCATCACGTACGGGAAGGCGCGGACCATGCCGTGGCGCAGCGGGTCCGAGGCGTCGAACAGGCCGGCGCTCTCCAGCGGCATCGGCAGGAAGCGGGCGAGCCGCGGAGGGTAGAAGACCCACAGCGTCGCGATGAGCAGCGCCCCCGTCACGTACATCAGCACGCACCACAGGCGGTATGCGGCGAGTGCAGCGACGGGCAGCTCGAAGGTGATGGCCACGGCGACCGACGCGACGGCCGCGAACAGCAGCGGCAGGCTCCCCACGGACAGCAGGGCGATCGAGAGGCCGCGCCACCCGCGCGGCAGCGGCGGCGAGGGAGCGTTCATTGCGGGGCCTCCAGCGAGGCCAGGAAGTCCTCGACCGGCACCGTGCTGTCCTTGGAGGCGAGTCGGGCGAAGATCTCGGTGACGGGCGCCTCGGGGCCGAGGTGCGCCGCGTCGCGCAGCTCGTCGAGGGTGCCGACGGCGAGGATGCGGCCGTAGTTGACGACGGCGATGCGGTCGGCGAGGGTCACGGCCAGCTCGAGCACCTGGGTGGCGAAGACGGCCGTGATGTCGCGGTTGGCCGCCATGCGGTCGAGGACTCGGCGCAGGGCGTCGTAGCCGCGCGGGTCGATGCCGCCGGTGAAGGGCTCGTCGAGGATGTAGAAGGTCGCGCCCGTGACCAGCACGCACGCGAGGCACGCCTTCTTCAGCTCGCCCCTCGACAGGCGCGCCGCCAGGCGGTCCTGTCGCTCCTTGAGGTCGAACATCCTCAGCAGGCTGTCCATCCGCTCGCGCCAGTCGGCCTCGGGCACGCCGTATGCCTCGGCGGCCAGGCGGATGTTGTCGCGGATGCTGAGGCTCTGGAGCGCAGCGTCGGGCGGGAGGTAGGCGGTGAAGCGGCGGATGGCGAGGTCGTCGTCGCCGCGGTCGAGGCCGGCGATGGCGATCGTCCCGCCGTCGGGCGGCCACAGGCCGGCCATGCAGCGCAGGATGCTCGACTTGCCCGCGCCGTTGGCGCCGACGAGCGCGAGCAGCTCGCCGCGGCGGACCGTCAGGTCCACGTGGTCGAGGATCGTCGTGCGCTCCACCCCCTGGCCGCCGCCCACCGACAGCTCGACCGCCTCCATCCGGACGAACGGCTCGCCCGGCGCCTCGCGGCCGTTGGCTTCCGTGCTCATCGGGATACCCTCGCGGGGGTTGGGGCGCGTCTTTATGGATCCAGTGCCCGCAGGCGGGCGTTCGTTAGTATCCGTAGAGCGGATGGCCCTGGCCTGGGAACCAGATCATGTCGATGATGAAGGAGACTCCGCAGGCGGTGAAGAAGCCGAGGATGATGCCGAGGAAGAGGAACTTGGCGCGGTTGTAGAGTCGGATCCCGCCGATGCGGATGATGAGCGTCTTGAAGGCCCAGCCGAGGAAGATGCTGAACATGAAGCGGCTGACGGGATAGGAGCAGATGGCGACGGGCAGGCCAATGGGATGGAGCGGCCACCACGGGAAGCGATAGTGCAGGAAGGTGACCACGGCCATGGCCGCGGCGCCGATGCCCATGAAGCCGAGGCGCGCGAGGTCCGGGCCGTGGGGGTTGCGGATGTGGCGGATCACCTCGTCGTAGCCGACCGTCGCCCCGCGGCCGAAGATCCAGCCGCCGAAGCGGATCGCGCCCCAGTGATAGGCCATCCAGATGGTGAACACCGTGCTGACGACCAGCGCCAGCAGGCCCGCCCACAGGATGGCGACCGTCATCCCGCGCCGCTGACGCGTCGCGTCCGACAGCTTCGCCCCGTGCGCCGCGGCCGTCATGAAGAAGCCCTTGAGCTCGTGCTGCCACGCGTAGTGCATCCCCAGCGACGCCGCACTCGACTGCCCCACCACACCCGAGCCGAGCGCGTAGTTCGTGAACGTCTGCGCGATCAGAGGCCCCCGGATGAACAGCAGGCCCCCCTCGACCACGATGCGCGTCACCCCGAGATACAGCACCACGACCACCGCCAGGAACAGCGCCAGCACGTGGGGCCGAAGCCCCGAGCGCCACAGGAAGAAGACCA
>CBFDBL010000099.1:0-12771 GCA_965603035.1 uncultured bacterium | reverse complement strand
AGGGTCATGCGGTCGGCGCCGCGCTCGAAGAGCTCGCGGAAGGTGGCCGTGCCGAGGTCGCGGAGCCGGGCGAGCAGGGCGTTGCAGTGGTCGGTCAGCGGCTTGTCGTCGAGGGCGATCTCGCGGGTGGCGTCGGCGACGGAGGTCTGCTGGAGGATGACCTTGAAGGCCGAGAGGAGGTCCCAGACGGTGAGCTCGCCGATGAGGATGGGCAGGTCGTCCTCGGGCTCGCGCTCGGGCAGGCCGAGAGCGGCGGCGGCGCCGCGGGCGTGCTTGAGGGCCTGCTCGCGCGCGCGGCCGGCGAGCTGGCGGGCCGCGTCCTTGTACTTCTTGTACTCGATGAGCTGGCGGATGAGATCGGCCCGGGGGTCCTCCTCTTCCTCGTCCTCGGCCTCGGACCGCGGCAGGAGCATGCGACTCTTGAGCTCCAGCAGCGTGGCGGCCATGACGAGGAACTCGCCGGCGAGGTTGACGTTGATCATCTGGAGCACCTCGAGGTGCGCCAGGTACTGGTCGGTGATGCGGGCGACCGGGATGGTCGTGATGTCCACCTCATCCTGGCGGATGAGGTAGAGCAGCAGGTCGAGGGGGCCGCTGAACTCGTCGAGCTCGACCTTGTAGCCGTACTCCATCTCGTCGGCGTCGGGCACCACCGGCTCCCTCGTCAGACCGCGCGGAAGATCAGCCAGGCATCACCCAGCAGGAAACGCACCACAGTGTCCACGACCGGCCACAGCACCCGCCCGACGACGCCCGTGAAGAAGATGAGCATCAGGATGACCATCGAGACGAACGGCGCGACCCGCCGGTAGGCCTGTGCGGCGCCCGCGGGCAGCAGGTTCATCACCACCTTCGAGCCGTCGAGCGGCGGGAAGGGCAGGAGGTTGAAGACGGCGAGCCCGACGCTGAGCATCACGAGGATCTCGCCCATCATCCACAGCGACGTGGCGGCCCGCGAGCCGAAGGGGCTGACGCCGGCGGCGACCAGCCCGCGCATCACGAGGGCCGCCGCCACCGCCGTCGCCAGGTTCATGGTCACCCCCGCCACCGACACCAGGATGTCGTCGCGACGGGGATGGCCGAAGTTATAGGGGTTCACCCGCACCGGCTTGCCCCAGCCGATGGGGGCGAACAGCAGGCACAGCGTGCCGAACAGGTCGAGGTGCGCCAGGGGGTTGAGCGTCACGCGGCCGTCGTGCTTCGGGGTCGTGTCGCCGCACAGCACGGCCACGTAGGCGTGGGCGAACTCGTGGATGGTGATGGCGAACAGCAGCGGCAGGACGCGAATCGCCAGGAGCGTGAGATCGATGTTCATCGGCGCCGACGCAGCTCCAGGATGGGGGCCGCCGCTCGCGGCGGCTCCCTCGGGTTCTACCAGACCCTCGGCGCGGAGTCAAGGAGGCGTGCGGCCAGCTTGATTCGCACGCGTGCTCTGGCTATAATGGTAGGAAGTCAGGAAGGGAACGGCTCGGGAGGCAGCGCATGGCAACGCCGGACGTGCCTTCGAGCGGGCCCGAGATGGGCGGCCCGCCGCTTGGCCACCTTGGTGAGCGCGAGGAGGACCTGGATTTCGAGATCGCCTTCTACGAGGGCCTCCTCGAGCAGGTGCCCGACTCGATCGACGTGCTCATGGCCCTGGGGAACGACTACACCCAGCAGGGCTTCTTCGAGAAGGGCCTGGGCGTGGACCAGCGGCTCTGTCAGCTCCGCGGCCGCGACCCGATCGTGCACTACAATCTCGCGTGCAGCTTCTCCTTGCTCGGCCGCGTGGACGAGGCGATCGAGGCCCTCGAGCGGGCCGTGGGGTTCGGCTACGGCGACTTCGGCTACATCCAGCGGGACCCCGATCTGGCGAACGTCCGCTCCGACCCCCGGTTCGTGAGCCTCATGGAAGGCGTGTTGCGCAAGAGGCCCAAGAGCTGACCCCCGCGACCTCCCCCCGGAGAGCAGCCCATGGACGAGCCGCTGTCGCGCTATGCCAGGGTCGGCATCATCCACTTCATGCTCTGGCCTGAGGTCGCCGGCGGCGACGGCCCCATCGTCGAGACCCTCGAGCGGCTGGTCGCCGACACGTACTTCAGCGCCATCGAGGTCACGCGGATCAACGACGCCGAGACCCGCCACCAGGTCCGCGAGCTGCTCGCCACGGCCCGCACGGCCGTCGCCTTCGGCGCACAGCCCATCCTCCTGGGCGGCAAGCTCGACCTCAACGCGCCCGACGACGCCGACCGCACCCGCGCCGTCGAAGCCGTCAAGGACGCCATCGACCAGGCCTACTCGCTCGACGCCGCCGGCTGCGCCGTCCTCTCCGGCCCCGACCCCGGCCCCGACGGCCGAGCCAGGGCCACCGACCGCCTCGTCGACTCGCTCAAGTGGCTGTGCGACTACTCGGCCCAGAAGGGCGACATTCCCATCGTCCTCGAGACCTTCGACCGCGTCGCCTTCGGCAAGAACTGCCTCATCGGCCCCAGCACCGAGGCCGCCGAGGTCGCCCGGCGAGTCCGCGCCGATTTCCCCGCCTTCGGCCTCATGCTCGACCTCAGCCACCTGCCGCTGCTCGGCGAGACGCCCCGCCAGGCCGTCGGCACCGTCCGCGAGTTCCTCGTCCACGCCCACATGGGCAACTGCGTGATGCACGACGCCGGCCACGAGGCCTACGGCGACCACCACCCGCGCTTCGGCCTGCCCGCAGGCGAGAACGACGCCCCCGAGCTCGCCGACTACCTCCGCGAGCTCCGCGCCGTCGGCTTCCTCGACCCGCAGCGCCGACCCCTCCTCAGCTTCGAGGTCAAGCCGCTCACCGGCGAGTCCGTCGAGGCCCTCATCGCCGGCTCCAAGCGCACCCTCGACGAGGCCTGGGCCGCGGTCTGAGTCCCAGGGAGCAGTGGTTTTGCCCCGTCGGAAGTTCAGCCCCAACTGGCATCGCGGCGCCTTCCGCAACGTCGAGTCCACCCGCCGCAACCGCGCCCTCGGCTTCCTCAAGTGGCGGCTCACCGACCGCCGCGCACGCATCCCCAGGCACCTCGTTCGCGGCGCCCCGCGCGTCGAGCCCGACCGCCGCCGCCTCGCCGACCCTGCCTTCCAGGGCATCACCTGGCTCGGCCACGCCTGCGTCCTCGTCCAGCTCGCCGGCCAGAACCTCCTGCTCGACCCCTGCTGGGGCAACCCCGGCGGCTTCCCCTGCCGTCTCGCGCCCCAGGCCATGCCGATCGAGGACCTGCCCCGCATCGACGCCGTCCTCATCTCCCACAACCACCCCGACCACCTCGAGCGCCGAGCCCTCCGCCGCATCGGCGCCCGGCCCGTCCACGCCGTCCCGCTCGGCGACGAGCGCGCCCTGCGCAGGCGCCACTTCCGCTACGTCGTCGGCTTCGACTGGTGGGAGTGGCACGAGCTCGGCCACCTCCGCATCACCTTCGTCCCCGCACACCACTGGTCCCAGCGCGGGCTGACCTGGAACCGCAGCCTCTGGGGCGGATGGGTCATCGAGTCGCCCGACGCCACCGTCTACTTCTCGGGCGACACCGCGCGCATGCCCTGCCTCAGCGAGATCGGCCGCCGCTTCCCCCGCATCGACGTCGCCATCCTCGCCGCCGGCAGCTACGAGCCCCGTTGGCACATGAAGCACGTCCACATGAACCCCGCCGAGGCCGTCGACACGTTCGAGGACCTCGGTGCCCGCACCCTCATCCCCGTCCATTGGGGCACCCTCCGCCTCGGCGCCGAGCCTCCCGGCGAGCCGCCGCTCCTGCTCCGCGACGAGTTTGCCCGCCGCGGGCTCGATCCCGCCGCCCTTCGCACCCTCGCCATTGGCGAGACCCTGCCCGTCGGCTGAAAGCAGCCCTCCGGACCCGTTCGGTCGCGGGGGGGCGGAGTCTACGCGCGCAGCGTTGTGAGGTAGTCGAGCAGGCAGCGGCAGGCAGTGAGCAGGAGGTCCCGGCTCTGGGCGTGCTGGGCCATGGTCCGGGCGCCTGCGAGCGAGCCCACGAGGAAGATGGCCGTCGCAGCGGGGTCGGCATCCGAGCGCACGCGCCCGGCGTCCTGGCCGCGCACGAGGGCCATGGCGATGGCCCGGTACCACTCCATGTAGAGGTCGTTGATGCGGGTGCGGAAGCCCTCGTCGAGCGGCGACATCTCGGCCGCCAGGCCCTGGAGGGGGCAGCCGAACGCGACGTCGTCGTCGTCGAGCGCGTCGATCGTGCGGCCGACGATCTCCGCCAGACGGTCGAGCGGGTCGTCGCACTCGCGCAGCGGCTCGACCCACTCGCGGCGCACGGGCTCGGCGATGCGCTCGTCGAGCACGGCGTAGCCCAGGGCCAGCTTGTCGGGGAAGTGGTGGTAGAGGGCGCCCTTCGTCACCCCTGAGGCGGCGAGGATATCGTTGAGGCCAGCCGCCTGGAAGCCCTTGCGGCGCATCTCGGCGAACGCCGCATCGAGCAGCGCCCGTCGCGTCCGGACCGGGTCGCGCGTCCTTGCCATACCGACCAGTATGTATCCCGCAGCCCACGATGTCAAGCACGAGTCCATCGCGGCCCCGCACCCGGCCCCGCCGGCTGCGGCCGACGCCTGCGGGTGCCTGTCTGGGGCACGCGGCCGGGCTTCGTGCTTGCGGCGATGGATGCAAGAAGGACTCCGCCTCCTCGATCTTGCTGCCCGCTCTTGCGCCCATCCATCCATTCATCCACTCATCCAGCCATCCGCGCTGACAGCGGTGTGCGAGCACGGCCCGACCCCAGACGGGGGCCAGATCGCCAATGCCTCATCGGGCGGCTGCCTTGACAAGGCCGTGCGCGTCCACTAGGCTGCTGGTGGTCGGAGGCGGACGGACGCGGGACCGATGGAGGCGACTGGCATGCGGGCTGCGGGCGGAGTGCTCCTGGTGGCGTGTGCGGTCGGCCAGGCCGCTGCGGGCGAGAAGGTGGCTGCCGCCGAGCGCTCGCTGCCTCCCGCTGCGGTGACCGAGATCGGCGGGTTCCTGGGCGAACGCTGCGGAGCCAACGTCGAGCGCCTGCTGACGTTCGATGTCGAGCGCTACGTGCGCATGGTCGAGGAGCCGAAGCACCGGGACTGGTCCTGGATCGGCGAGCAGCCTGGGAAGTGGCTCGAGGCGGCCGTCGAGGCCGGCGAGCAGTCGCACAAGGCGGCGCTGCGAGAGAAGGCGCAGGTGGTGCTCCGACGACTGGTCGCGGCGCAGGAGCCGGGCGGCTACCTGGGCGTGACAGACCCCGAAGTGCGGACCCCGCGCCGGCCGCTGCGAGGGATGGACCCCTACGAGCTCTACTTCACCCTCCACGCGCTCCTGACGGCGCACGAGCGATGGGGCGACAAGGCCGCGCTGGCCGCGGCGAGACGGCTCGGCGACTACCTCGTCGAGCACGTCGCCCCTGGCAAGGCGGAGTTCTGGCCGGTCCCCAACGACGTGACCATCGCAGGACACAGCGTCCACTACGGCCTCGAGGGCACCCTGCTCGCCTACCCGATGACGCGGCTCCACCGCCTGTGCGGCGACGCGAAGTACCTCGCGTGGAGCCAGTGGGTGGTCGCCAGCATCGATCGCTGGTCGTGCAGCGACACGCTGAGCCGCCTCGACCAGGTCGCTGCGGGCCGGATGGGCATCCACCAGATCCAGCCGAACGTGCACGCCCACACCCTGCACATGAACCTGCTGGGCCTGCTCGAGCTCTACCGCGTCACCGGCGACGCGAGCCTGCTGCGCAAGGCCCGCGGAGCCTGGCGCGACATCATCGCCTACCGCATGTACCTGACCGGCGGCGTGAGCGTCGGCGAGGTCTACCGACACGACCACCACCTGCCCAACACCGGCAGCGTCGTCGAGACCTGCGCCACCATGAGCTGGATGCTGCTCAACCAGCGGCTCCTCGAGCTCACCGGCGAGCCCGAGTTTGCCGATATCATCGAGCGGCTGCTGTGGAACCACCTGCCCGCCGCGCAGACCGCCGACGGCGACGGCTGGCGCTACCACACCCCGCTCGCCGGCTGGAAGCCCGAGGGCTGCTTCACGGGGCCGAACTGCTGTAGCTCGAGCGGCCCGCGCATCGTGGCGAAGCTGCCGACGCTGATCTACGCGGCCAGCGCCGACGGCCTCGTCGTCAACCAGTTCGTGCCCTCCGCCGCGCGGGTGAAGCTCTCCTCGGGCAACGAGGTGGCGGTGCGGGTGGTGACGGACTTCCCGGCGGGCGAGACGGTGGCGGTCGAGGTCGCGCCGGCGCGGGCGGAGCGTTTCGCGGTGCGGGTGCGGCTGCCTGGCTGGTGCGAGGAGCCGCGCGTCGCCGTCAACGGCGAGGCCGTCGCCGTGAAGGAGCGGCCGCCGACCTATGCCGTCCTGGAGCGGGAGTGGAAGCAGGGCGACCGCGTGGAGCTGCGGCTGCCGATGCACGCGCGGTGGGTGGCGGGGCATCACACGAGCTCGGGGCTCTACGCCTTCGTGCGCGGGCCCGTCGTCTTCGCGCTCGACTCGATCTGGGCCGACGCGGGGACGCGCCGGGCGCTCGTGGGCGACGGCAAGGGCGAGCCGCTGCCGGGCCTCGCCGGCGTCGTGCTCGACCCCGATGCACCCACGGCAGGGTTCGCGCCCGTCCGGGCGCCGGCGGGCACGCTCGGCCCTGGCTACGAGGTGCGCATCGCGCTCGACGGCGGCCGCCGGGCCCGCGCCACC
The DNA here is from genome assembly GCA_965603035.1 of uncultured bacterium. Taxonomy (GTDB): domain Bacteria; phylum Planctomycetota; class PUPC01; order DSUN01; family DSUN01; genus CAZDNN01. The sequence continues at coordinate 6,095 of CBFDBL010000099.1, read as the reverse complement.
GTGCTGCCGTTCGCCAACATCGGCACGTGGTACCGCTCCGACGCCGAGCGCCGCAGCCGCACGGGGCAGCGCGACGCCTACGCCATCTGGCTGCGCGAGGCGACCTCGGGCCGCTTCCGCAGCCTCGACCTGCGCGCGGCGGTGAACGTGCATTCGAGCGCGCGGCGGGGCCTGTTCACGAGCCCTGCTGCCCGCGGCGAGGTCTTCGCGTTCCCCCACTACGGCCGCTTCCGCGTGCGCGCTGTGCCCTTCGACGTGCTCGACCCCGCGACGAACAACGGCCGCAACCTGCTCATCCTGCGGGGCGGCCCCGCCAACGCACTGGCCCAGCAGTACCCGACCCGCGTGGCCGTCCCCGTCGGCTTCCGATGCCGCGCCGTGCACCTCCTCGGCGGGGTGGGCGGCTGGGCCTTCCCGTTCGACAAGGGCCGCAAGCCGGCCCTCACCCTCCGCATCCGCTACGAGGACGCGCCGACCCAGGACGTGGCGCTCGTCAACGGCGAGCACCTCGCCGACTACAACGGCCAGCACGACGTCCCAGGCAGCCGCGCCGCATTGACCCTTGGCCCCCACCAGCTCCGCACCCTCCGCGTCCGCACCAACCCCCGCAGCCCCATCACCCGCATCGAGCTCCTCGACGCGGGCACGCCCGTGGCTCCCATCGCGGCCGCCATCACGGCGGAACTCCCACTGGAGTGAGGGATTGGAGGGAGCGGCGGCTCCCCACTCAGGACCGCGGGGCGTGCCGATGGCGCGTCGCCTGGGGTCCGCCTGCGGGCGAGAGCATCGCCAGGAACAGCCCGGCAAGGAACGCGCCCACAACGGCCAGCAGCGCGATCTTGTCGATGTCCCGGAATGGCAGAAACGCGGCGGGCGTCACAAGGCAGCCGTAGACCAGGCACGCGGTGCCCGACAGACGGGTCTTGAGGGTGAACCTCGGGCTGGTAGTCCCCCACAGCAGCATGGCGAGCCCGACGGCGGGGATGACCGAGACGGCGACGATGTGCCACCACGCCTCGTGGCGCGTCAGAGTCGTCGTCCGGGTGTTCGGCTGCACGCTTCTGACGATCTGCGCTCGCAGTATCTTCTCGCCGACGCTGCTTCCATACAGGACCAACACCAGCAGGCCGACGGCCAGCAGGAACCAGGCGATCTTCTTCATGTCCGCCTCCTTTCACTTCCGGCGCAGCAGAATCCAGATGAACACAGGGCCGCCGATGAGGGCGGTGAGGATGCCGACGGGCATCTCGGAGGGAGCGACGACGACGCGGGCGAGGGTGTCGCAGGCGACGAGGAAGGCGCCGCCGAGCAGGAACGAGGCGGGCAGGACGACGCGGTGGTCGAAGCCCGACAGGCGGCGCACGGCGTGGGGCACGATGAGCCCGACGAACCCGATGGGCCCCGTCACCGATACGACCGCTGCCGTCGCGAGGCCGGCGCCGAGGAAGACCTCGCGGTGCACCGCCGCCACGTCCACCCCGTGGCCCGCCGCCATCTCCTCGCCGAGCGACAGGTGGTTCAGCGTCGGGATCTGGAGCACGAGCAGGCCGAGCCCCGGCAGCAGGAACGGCGCGAGCGAGCCCAGCTCGCGGTAGCCGACGACGTCGAGCCCGCCCATCACCCAGCGGTCCATGGCCACCAGCAGGTTCGGGTTGGCCAGGTAGCGCACCAGCAGCATCAGGGCGCCGCACAGGATCCCGATGGTGACGCCTGCCAGGAGCAGCATGGGCATCGAGATGCCCTGGGGCCGCCGCGCGAAGGCGTAGATGATCGCCAGCGTCGTCCCGCAGCCCGCGAGCGCGAGCACCTGCACCGTCGAGAGGGGCCCGACGGCGAGCCCCAGCCCGGGCACGGAGATGGCGATGACCGCGCCGAGCGCGCCGCCGCCCGTCACCCCCAGCGTGTAGGGCGTGGCCAGCGGATTGCGCAGGATCACCTGGAGCGAGGCGCCCACCAGCGCCAGGGTGCCGCCCGCCAGCAGCCCGAGCACGACCCGCGGCACGCGAAGCTGCCAGAGGATCTCGCCCGTCGTCCGCTGGCTGCCCACGAACGGCGCCAGGCACAACACCACGGCGCACGGCACGAGGTACGCCGCGATGCGGAGAAGGCAGCGGGCAGGGGTGAGGGCGGAGGGGCGGTCAGGCATTTCCGATTCCCGGTTTCCGATTGCCGATTGCGCCCTGTGCAGAGGCAGCGGGCAGGACGATGGGGCGGCCGGTCTGGGGGTGTGTGTCGAGGAGGACTTCGTCGCCGTAGGTGGCCTGAAGGACGTCGGCGCGGAGGACGTCGGCGGGAGCGCCGAGCTCGGCGAGGCGGCCGTCGCGCAGGAGGGCGATGCGGTCGCAGTAGAGCGACGCGAGGTTGACGTCGTGGGTCACCACCATGATTGCGATCCCTTGGGCGGACAAGCGCCGCACCAACCCGAAAAAACGCACCTGGTGGTGGAGGTCGAGCGAGCTGGTGGGCTCGTCGAGCAGGAGCACCCGCGGCTCCTGGGCGAGCACCGAGGCCAGGAAGGCGCGCTGGCGCTCGCCGCCCGACAGGCGCGAGAGCCGGCGGGCGCGGTACCGCTCGATCTCCGTCTCCGCCAGGCAGCGGCCTACGACCTCGCGGTCGGCGACCGAAAGGAACCCCGCGCCCGACAGGTGTGGGTAGCGGCCCATCGCCACCACCTCCTCGACGCGGTAGTCGAACTCGCTGGCGACCTGCTGCGGCAGGTAGCCGAGGCTCTGCGCGATCGCGCGACGAGGCAAGCCCGAGCAGTCGCGCCCGCCGAGCACCACGCGGCCCGACGCGGGCGCCAGCACCCCGGCGCCCAGGCGCAGCAGCGTGCTCTTGCCCGAGCCGTTCGGCCCGATGACCGCCACCACCTCGCCCGACGCTGCGGCGAGAGTCACGGCCTCGAGCCGCCAGTCGCTGTCGGGGTACTGGTAGCTCACGGCCTCGAGCTGGAGCAGCTTACTGCTCATGGGCCGCCTCCGCGTCGGGGTGGAGCACCTGGGCGAAGCGCTCGGCCACCCGCGCCACCCGCGGGCCGGGCAGCAGGAGGAAGCCGTCGGTGAGGACGTGGATGCGCCCGTCGCGGACGGCGGGCAGCGACGGCAGCGCCGCCCAGTCGGCCACGAGCTGGCGGCGAGCCGTGTCCGACAGCGTCGCACCCGCGTGGATCTCGAGGATGACGTCGGGCTTCCGCGCCACGAGATCCTCCTTCGAGACGGTGGGGTAGCGGATCCCGACGTCGGCCAGGACGCTCTCGCCGCCGGCGCAGCGCAGCATCTCGGTCAGGAACGTTGGCCCCCCCGCGCTGAAGAGCGAGCGCAGCGAGCCGGCCTGACGGCCAAGACAGAGGAACACCTTCGGGCGCTCGCGTCCCGCGACGCGACGCTTCACGGCTTGGAGGTCTTTCTGAATGGCTCCCAGCAAGGCCGCCGCCTCGTTGCGGCAGCGCACCTGGTGACCGATGGACTGGATGCCGTCCTCGAGCGACTCCAGGTTCTCGATGGACACGTGGAGCACGCCGATGCCGTAGCGCTGACAGAAGGCATCGGCCTTCTCGGCCTCGCCCTGGACGAGGACGAGGTCGGGGCGGAGGGCGAGCATCTGCTCGAAGTTGGGGTCGAAGGTGCCGCCGCAGCGCGGCCGGCTCGCGGCCTCGGGCGGATGGGTGCAGAAGTCGCCCACGCCGACCACGCGGTCGCCGACGCCGAGGGCGAAGAGCAGCTCGACGTGGCTGGGCGCCAGGGCGATGATGCGGTGGGGCACGCCGCCCCGCGCCTGCGGAGCGGGCCGGCCCGTGGCCCAGTGGACCGCGAGGGCGACGGCGAGGCCGAGCACGAACAGCACGACGACGGTGATGAGCCGAGCGCGCGAACTCACCGGAGGGACCCCACGGAGGCCACGCCTGAAGCGCGATCGCTGGAACGGACGCCTGCCCAAAGCATAGGGGGGAGCGGCGGGCGCGTCAATCCCCTCACGACGCTCGTCCCGCTGGCGGTCCCGATCTCACCCATCACGTCTCACGCATCACTCCCCCAGCCTCCCGCCGCGGTACGCGCCGATGTAGGCCATGCAGTGGTCGTCGAGCCCGAGGACGGCGCGTGCGGCGAGCAGGGCGGCCATCATGCCCTCCTCGCAGGGGTCGATGATGGCGCCGTCGGCGCCCGCGGCGACGAGCATGGCGAGGAAGGCCCGGTTCAGGAGGCTGCGCTTCGGGATGCCGTAGGAGATGTTGCTCAGGCCGAGCGCGACGTGGGCGTCGGGGAGCTCGGCCTTGGTGGCGCGGATGGCCTCGAGGATGAATCGCGCCTGCCCCGGGTTGGTCGAGGCGGGGCGCACGAGGTGGTCGAAGTGCACGCGGTCCAGCCCGATGCCCTCGGCCTGCACGGCCTCGGCGAGAGCGCGGGTGATCGCCATCCGTCCGTCGAGGTCCTCGGGGATCCCGCTGTCGTCCATCGTCAGCGCCACGACCTGCGTGCCGTATCCCTTCACCAGGGGCAGGACGCCGTCGAGGCGCTCCTGCTCGCCGGTGATGGAGTTGATGACGGTGCCGGGGCGGTTGCACAGGCTCAGGCCCGTCTCGAGGGCCTCGGTGCTGGTGGAGTCGAAGCTGATGGGCAGCTCGGTGGCGGCGGCGACGACCTCGGTGAGCCAGGCCATGTCGTCGGCCTCGCGCTCGGGGTCGTGGCCGGCGTTCACGTCGATGTGCGTCGCCCCGGCCTGCTCCTGGCGCTGTACCTGCCTGGTGATGTAGGCGGCGTCGCGGGCCAGCACCTTCTCCTGGACGCGCTTGCGGGTCATGTTGATGCGTTCGGCGATGACGGTGAGCATGGCGGCGTGCGGGACCTCCAGTGCGAAGGGGGTAGGGCAGCCCGGCCCGGTGATATCAGTTCGCCTTCTCCTGCGGCTTCGCCTGGGCCTTGGGCTGTGCGAGGCGCCGGCGGACGTAGACGCTGCCGCCGAGGAAGCCGATGCAGGCGCCGAGCACGAGGGTGAGGAAGAGCAGGAGGGCGCGGGGCATGCGGATGGCGACGAAGAGGATGCGCGTCTCGACCGGCTCGACGTTCTGGATGATGATGATGAGTGCCAGCAGGGCGATGATCCCGCCGACGACGAGCTTGGCGTTCTTGACGATCGCAGCCTTGTCCATGGTCGGCGATCTCCTGTTCGCACGTGCCGCGCCGCCGGCTGCCGGCGGCCTCAGGTCAGGCCCATGGCCTTTAGGTTGCGGAAGCTGATGGCGAGGCTCTCGAAGGGGTCGCGCTGGCAGGTGTCCTGCTCGACGATGTACCACTCGGTGCCCGCCTCGACGCAGGCCTCGAGGATCTCGGGCCAGTCGAGGTTGCCCTCGCCCACCTCGGCCATGATCTGGTCGCGGCCCTGCATCGTCATGTCCTTGAGATGCACGCAGGGCGCGCGGCCCGCCAGGTTGCGGATCCACGTCGCCGGGCTCCCGCCGCCCGCCTGCACCCAGTAGGTGTCGATCTCGCTGAGAAACACCTCGGGGTCGCTGTCCTCGTAGAGGATCGCCAGGCCGGTGCGGTCGCCGAAGCGCTCGAGCTCGAAGTTGTGGTTGTGGTAGACGAACTTCAGCCCGCCCTCGGCGAGCTTCCGCGCCACCTCGGACGCTTCCTTCGCAAACTTCGCGAAGCCCTCGGCGTTGCGATACTCGCCCGGCAGCCCGCCGATGCCGGCGTAGGGGCAGCCGTAGGTGGCGTGGAGGTCGATGGCCGCCTGCGGCTCGTCGCGCATCATGGCATAGCTCGTGTGGGTCGCGCAGATGGTCACGCCCTCGCCGTCGCAGACCTTCCGCACCTCGGCGGGGTCGTGCTCGCCGAGTGCCGAGAGCTGCACCGCCTCGTAGCCGATGGCGGCCACCTTCCGGATCGTCTCGGCGATGTCCGCCGGGGTCTTGGTGAACTCGCGCACGGTGTAGAGCTGCGCCGCGATGACCGAGCCTGCCATGGCAATCTCTCCTGACTGAATGGGGCTCTGGGCGCGGATTAGTCTACTCACCGGCTCTGGGAATGCAAGGGCGGCGAAGGGCCTGCTTGAATCCCAGGGGGCCGGCTTGTAGCATTGGGGGCGAGGGATGCGCC
>CBFDBL010000098.1:0-12864 GCA_965603035.1 uncultured bacterium | reverse complement strand
GATGGGCCGCAGGCGCATGCAGCCGCTCTGGATGATCGCCTCCTCGCGCGACATCCCGCGCCGCCGCGCGCGGTTGACGAAGTCGACCATCACCAGCGAGTCGTTCACCACGATGCCCGCGAGCGCCACGGTGCCGATGAGGCCGATCAGGCTGAGCGGCTGCCCCGCGGCCTGGAGGCCCGCGACGACGCCGATGAGCGAGAACGGCACGGTGAACATGACGACCAGCGGCTGCGAGAAGCTGTGGAACAGGCTGGCCAGGATGCCGTAGATGAGCAGCACGGCGACGAGTGCGGCGAGCGAGAGCGAGCGCAGCGACTCGGCCGTCTCCTCGCTCTCGCCGCCGAAGGCGAGGCTGTAGCCTGGGTAGCGGCGGCCGACGTCGGCGAAGCGGGCGCGGACCATGGCGTTGGCGGTCTTGGAGTCGATGACGCCGCGGGTGACCTCGGCGCCGACGGTGACGGTGCGCTTGCGGTCGATGCGGGTGATGGCGACGTAGCCGGGCCGCATGTCGACGGAGGCGAAGGCGCGGAGCGGGATGCCGAGCCGCCCCGTCGTGGGGTGTCGGAAGCGCAGGCGCTCGAGGTTCGCGGGGTCGGAGCGGAAGGCCTCGGGGTACTTGACGAGGACGTCGACCTCCTCGTTGCCGACGCGGAGCCTGGTGGCGACGGCGCCCTCGTGGGCGAAGCGGACGATGCGCGCGATCTCGCTGCGGTCGAGTCCGTAGGCCCGCGCCCTCGCCTCGTCGGGCACGACGCACAGCTCGCGCTTGCCCGTCTCGTAGTCGCTGCGGACGTCGGTCACGCCGCGGATGGCCGCGAGGTAGTCCTCGATGTCGGTGGCGATGCGGCCCAGCGTCTCGAAGTCGTCGCCGCGGACCCGCACCTCGACGGGCCGGCCTGTGGGCGGCCCGCCCTTCTGCTTGACGACCTCGACGTAGGTCGCGCCCGCGAGCCCGCCGACCTGGCGGCGCAGGGCCTCGACGATCTCGTCGCTCGTCCGCTCGCGCTGGTCGGGGTCCGCGATCTCGACGACCACCTGCGCCTTGTTCGACGCGTAGGTCACCTGCCCACTCATGTCGAGCCACAGCCCGACCCGCGTGATCACCGCGTCCTGCTCGGGCAGCGCCAGCGCGACCGCCTCGACCTCCCGGATCACCCGGTCGGTCTCCTCGAGCCGGCGCTGGGGCGGCGTCTCGACGTTGATCTCGATGTACTTCACCTCGCGCAGCGGGAACAGGTCGAAGGCCATGCCCATCGCCACCCGCACGGCGCCGCCCGCCACCGCCAGCACGACCACCGTCGCCACGTAGCGGTGGCGGAAGCAGAACCGCAGGGCCGGCTCGTAGAGCGCGAGCAGCGAGCCCATGAGCCACTCGCGCATGCGCTGGAGCCGCCCCCCGCGCTGCACCCGCACGAAGTCGGCCATGTGCGACGGCAGCACGATCAGCGCCTCGAACAGCGACGCCACCAGCGCGATGCTCACCACCTTCGGAATGATGCTCATGAACTGACCCATCATCCCCGTCATCAGCAGCATCGGCACGAACGCCGCCACCGTCGTCAGCACCGTGCACACCACGGGCCACGTCACCTCCGCCGTCCCCGCGATCGCCGCCTCGCGCGGGCCCTTGCCCTCGGCCATGTGCCGGTAGATGTTCTCGGTGACGATGATCGCGTCGTCCACGATCATCCCCAGCACGATGATCAGGCTGAACAGGCTCAGCATGTTCACCGAGATCCCCGCCAGCTTCATGAACAGGAAGGCGCCGGCGAACGAGAACGGGATCCCGAAGGCGGTCATCACCGCCATCCGCCCGTTCATGAAGACGAACAGAATGGCCAGCACGAGCACCAGCCCAATGGCGCCGTTGGTGTAGACCGTCTTGAGGCGGTTGCGGATCCAGTAGGAGATGTCGTTGACCAGCGTGAGCTCGACGCCGGCCGGCAGGCCCTCGCGCATCTCGGCGACGCGCCGGCGCACGGCGTCGGCGATCGAGATCGTATCGCCGTCCTTGCGCTTGAACACCACGAGGCTGACGGCCTGGCGGCCGCCGACGCGCGACAGCGACGTCGCGTCCTCGAACGTGTCGACCACCGTCGCCATGTCGCGCACGCGCACGTGGGCACCCCGCGCCGACGGCTTGACCACCACGGCCTCGAGCTCCGCCTGGATGTCCGGCTGCGCCCCGACGTCCGCCTCCGTCCGCACCACGAACTCGTCGGCCCCCCTCTCGATCGTCCCGCCCGGCAGACTCACGTTCCGCCGCCCGATCGCGTCCGCCACCATCGCCAGGTCCACACCGTACTGCTCCGCACGCGTCGGGCTCACCGCCACCCACACCTCGCGGTCGCGCCGGCCCATCTCCAGCACGCTCGACACCCCGGGCAGCGCCTCCAGCTCGTCCTTGACGCCGTCCACGATCTCCAGCAGCCGCAGCTCGTCCACCGTGCCCGAGACGGCGACCGTGATGACCATGCGCGCGAACTCCATGGTCACTTCCTTCACCATGGGATCCTCGGCGTCGTCGGGCAGGACCGCCAGGTCCACCGCGTCCTTGATCTCCTGCTTGCGCGCCGTCACGTCCTCGCCCGCCTCCAGCGTCACGTAGATCGTGCACCGCCCCTCGTGGCACAGCGAGATGATCTCGTCCACCCCGTCCACGTCCTGGAGCTCCTCCTCCACCGGCTTGGCCACCAGCCGCTCCATCTGGTCGGGCGACGTCCCCGGGTAGATCACCAGCACCGTCACGATGTCGAGCTTGAGCTGCGGGAAGATCTCGCGGTTCATCAGCCAGCCGTAGCACAGCACCCCGGCGACCAGCACCACCACCACGGCCATATTGACCAGCACGGGCCGCCGCACGCTGAACTCGCCGATGCTCATCGCCAGCCTACTCTCGAACCGAGGCCCTCAGAGTCTCGCCCTACACCACATTCTAGCAGAACCCCGCGGCGCGGCGCACGTCCTCTCCGCCTCGTTGTCGATCGCGTCGGCCTCGGACCTCAGCGAGTGCTTGACACCGCCCCCCGCGCGGCGTAGACTCGCCCGCGCTGACGACAGGCCGCGAGTCCATGGGCGTGGCTGGCTCCGCCGGGAGGGCGGGTGCGATGGCGAAACACCGGGGCAAGTGCCCGAAGTGCGGCGCGCGGGTCGAACTCGACACCGGCTTGGACGAGCGAGTCGCCTGCCCCCGCTGCCAGGCGAGCCTCAGCCTGCCTGGCAAGAGCAAGCTCTCCGACAGGGTGGACCCGCTGGTCGGCGAGCGCCTCGGCGAGTTCGAGATCGTCGAGATCCTCGGCCGCGGGGGCATGGGCGCCGTGTACAAGGCGCGGCAGGCCTCGCTCGGCCGGTTCGTTGCCATCAAGATCCTCCCGCGTGCTCTCTCGCGCGATGCCAGCTTCATCGAGCGCTTCACCCGCGAGGCGCAGGCCGCGGCCGCGGTGAGCCACCCCAACATCATCGAGATCCACGCCGTCGGCCAGGCACGCGGCTTCCAGTTCATCGCCATGGAGCTCGTGGACGGCGAGACCCTGGCCGACGTCCTGCGCCGCGAGGGCCGCCTGCCCGCCGACCGCGCGGTGGCCGTCATGAGGCAGGTCATCGCCGCGCTCGCCAAGGCCCACGCCGCCGGCATCCTGCATCGCGACATCAAGCCCTCGAACATCCTGCTCACCCGCGAGGGCCTGGCCAAGGTCGCGGACTTCGGCCTCGCCAAGCGCCCGGGCACCGACATCAGCGTGACCGCCAGCGGCGCCCTGCTCGGCACCCCTCTCTACATGCCGCCCGAGATCGGCCGCGGCCAGCCGCTCGACGTCCGCTCCGACCTCTACTCGCTGGGCGCCACCTTCTACCACGTCCTGGCGGGGCGGCCTCCCTTCGAGGGCGCGAGCGGCGCCCAGCTCGCGGTCCAGCACGTCGAGGCCCCCGTCCCATCGCTCCACGACGCCGCGCCCGACGTCCCGCCGGCCCTCTGCCGCGTCATCCACCGCCTGCTGCGCAAGAAGCCCGCCGACCGCCACCAGAGCGCCGACGAGCTTCGCGACGCCCTCGAGCGCGTCGGGGCACACCTCGCCGCCCCTGACGCCGAGGGCACCCGCACCCTGCCGGGTGCCGCGCGCCGCTCACGCGCCGAGCACCTCGCCGCTCGCAAGCAGCGCCAGCGCCGCACGGCGCTCATCGCAGCCATCAGCGCCGTCGCAGCCATCGCTGTCCTGGCTGGCGTCGTGCTGGCCACGCGGTCCAGGGGGCCGGCCAAGGTGGCACCGGACCCCAGGGAGCTGGCTGCTGGCGCCCTCTTCGCCAAGGCCGAGCGGGCTCGCCAGGACGACCGCCTGGAGACGTGCCTCGACCACGTGAGTGCACTCGACAAGAGCTATGCCGCGACCCGGTTCGTGGGCGCGCACCGCGACCAGATTGACGGCCTGCACAAGTGGGCCAGCGCCGGGGTTCGGCAACAGCGCGCCGACTGGCAGGCCGAGCAGCTCCTCAAGCGCGCCCAGAGCTATGCCAGGAGCGGTGAGCGGGCGAGAGCGCTCAGGTGCCTCGACGACCTCGAGGCCAAGCACGGCAAGACGAGGTTCTGCGCGGACAACAAGGGGCAGATCGACAAGCTGCGCGCCGAGCTCGAGAAGCCCCCCGCACCACCGGCCTGGGAGCTCGCACTGAAAAGGGCCGACAAGGAGGCCAAAGCACTCCTGGCTGAGAAGCGCTTCGGCGACGCCATCGCCGCTTACGGCGCCGTGGTGAACCGCTTCCAGGAACTGGAGCTCCGCCAGCGGGTGGATGCCGCCACGACCCGGATCCGCCAGCAGGGCGACGCGGCCTGCGCGGAATGCCAGCATGGCGCTACCGAGTTGAAAGAGGAGAAGAAGTTCGCCGAGGCCCGCGCCGCCCTCGACCCCGTCGTCAAGACCTACGGCCTGCCCGACAAGGCCGAACAGGCCAGGAAGCTGCTCGCCGAGATCGCCGCCGCCGAGAAAGAGCACAAGGCGACAGTGGCGTCCTCGGAAGCCGAGGCGGCGCAGCGCGCGGCCGCCGAGAAGCGACGCCGGGCTGAGGAGCGATACGCGAAGGCGCTCGCGCCTATTGAGGCCACGATCGAGGCCTGGGACTTCCGCGCCGCTGCCCAAGCCCTCGCGAAGCTCAGCTTCAAGGAGGACTCGCTGGCGAAGCGCCTCGCCACCCGCCGCGATGAGGTCGAGCGCCTCGCAACGCTCAAGGCGAAGATGATCGCGCGCATCAACACCTCGAAGCCGCCGCTGCGCAAGAGCACGCTGCTCATCCCAGGCATCAACGGCGACCTTGCCAAGGCCGATGAGACAGGCATCACAGCCAGGCTCTCGGCGAAGAAGAGCGAACTGCACCGCTGGCCCGACCTGGGCGAGCGCTCTATCGCGCGGCTCGCGTCTCTCGCCATCGACGCCGGCAGCGCCGACGACTGTCTGGCGGCAGGTATCCTGTCCCTTGCTCTTGGGGACCCGGCGGCTGCGGGGAAGCACTTCGAGAGGGGCCGTGAGCTTGGCGCCGCCATCGGCCGCTACCTCGGCCCCCTCGCCGCGGCGGCCCTCGCCCGGGCGCAGGAGCTGATCCAGAAGAAGGAGCTCAAAGAGGCCAGGGCCGCGCTGGCGGACATCGAGAAGCAGTATGGCAAGACCCCCTGGTTCGCATCGCACACCGAAGAACTGGCCGCGGCAAGGAGGACCATCACCGAGAGCGAGGCGGTGGGGGTCTACGCCGAAGCCATGGAGCACTACAAGAAGAAAGAGCTCTTCGACCTGAAGGCCGCGCTGGAGAGGCTGAAGAGGGACTATCCGAACGCCCCTCCCATGACCGACCCCGCGCGCACGCCTTCCGTGGCTGAGATGGCCGAAGCCGTCAAGGACATCGGCGACTTCATCACCGTCCGCAAGGACGGGAAAGGTGACCACAAGAGCATCCAGGCCGCCATCGATGCTGCGCCACCTAAGAGCCTCATCGAGATCGAGGACAACGCGCTTTACCGCGAGAAGCTCGTCATCCCCGAGGAGAAGCAGTCCCTCATCCTGCGAGGCGCGAGAGGCCGCTGGCCGGTCATCACGTCCGCGGGGCGAGGGCCGGACATCGACGTGCTCCTGGCGGTCCATGCGCGCGGGACGACCGTCGAACGTCTCATCCTGGCCCACGCCAGGCCAGCAGGCGGGACCCCCTGCTGTCTTTCCGCTGTCTGGAAGGGACGGAGACGGAAAGACACCCTCCTGTTCCGACTCCGTGCCTCGTTCGTGTTCATGCATGGAACGGCGGGGCTCAAGATCGAAGGTCTTGAGGCCGTGGTCGAGGACAGCATGATTGTCGGCAATTGGGGAAATCACGCCTCCAGGGTTACAGCGAGGAACTGCTTAGTGAGCGGGAACTTCGGTACTGCCTATACCCACGCCGGTCTGCGATTGTGCACAATCTCGGGCGTCTTGGGCTTTCAGTTTAACCCTGTCGCTGTCGTTGATAGCATCGTCGCTAAGGTTGGCGGAGGAGGTCCCAAATCACACCAACTCCAGTACTGCGATCTCGTCGCCGGCAAGCCCAAGAGTGGCGGCCCGAAGCTCGGCACCGGCTGCTTCAGCGCGGACCCGCAGTTCGTGAATCCAAGGGACCTCGACTACCGCCTCAGGAAGACAAGCCCCTGCCGCGGGAGGGCATCGGACCGTGGCGACATGGGCTGCCGGTTCACGCCCGAGATGCTGGAGATGGTGAAGCTGGCGCACGAGCTGCGGAAAAAGGGGATCATCAAGTTCTGATGCGTGATGCGTGATACGTGATGCGTGATCGGAGAGAAGAGGCGTGAGGCGGGGGCTGGGGAAGCACCAGGCAGTCCGTTCCGTGTGCAGGTATGCACACCCTACCGCTCCGCATTCGATGAGCCCGAGGACCGACGATCGAGCAGCGAAGAGCGTTACGGCGGCGGGAGCAGGGCCTTGCGGAGGGCGTCGGCCTGGGGCTCGAGGGCGGGGTCGAGGGCGAGGGCGCGGGCGAGGTGGGGCTGGGCCTCGGCAGGGCGGCCGAGGCGGAGGAGGGCGGCGGCCCAGTCGAGGTGGGCGGCGGCGAAGTCGGGCCGCAGCTCGACAGCCTTGGCGAAGTGGGCGCAGGCGGGCGCGGGCTGGCCGACCCTGGTCAGCGCGACGCCGAGGCCGTGCCAGCCGTCGGCGATGCGCGGCGCGAGCTTGACACCGCGGCCGAACTTCTCCCGGGCCTCGGCGTACCGGCCGAGACAGCACAGGGCGAAGCCCCAGCGGATGTGCACCTCCTCGTGGCCCGGGTCGATGACGACGACGCGGGCGTAGCGGCGGCAGGCCCCGCCGTAGCGTCCGAGCTTGTGGAGGGCGGCGCCCCAGAGGGCGTGGGCCTCGGCGTCGCGGGGGTTGATCTCGACGGCGCGGGCGAAGCGCTCGCAGGCCTCGGCGTGCTGACCGCGCGCCGAGAGCATGGCGCCCCACACGTGGGTGAGCACGCCCAGCGCCCTGGGGTTGGGCAGTGCCATGCAGTGGATGCCGCCGGCCACGCGGCCGCGGCGGTGCTGGATCGGGTCGTCCACGCTGCGGATCGCGCCGTTCGCCGTCGTCTCGACGTTGAAGCGCTCGGGGCCGTTCTCGTAGCGCACCAGCACGTGCGACGGCCACGTCACCAGGTGGACGGGCAGCTTCAGCCGCCGCGCCGCCGCCAGGTAGAGGAGCGACAGCCCCACGCAGTCGCCCTCCTTGCGGTCGAGCACCTGGTCGAGCCGCTTCACCCCCTTGCGGTACGAGAAGCCCTCGGCGCCGAAGAGCCGGCGCCCGATGCGGCGCACCCGCTCGCGCGCCGAGCCCTCCTCGCCTGCCGCCGCCGCGAGCCGCGCCGCCAGCGCGTCGAGCCGCGCCCGGTAGGCCGGCACCGCCACCTGGGGGTTCAGGGCACCCGCGATCCGCAGGGCCTCCACGCCGAGATCCACGTCCCCGTCCGCCAGGGGCCGGACCTCGGTCTCGTCGAGCCAGCCGAGCCGGATGTCGCCGCCGACGCACGCGCGCACCTGCACGCGCCCGTCCTCGCGGCCCACGACGCCGAACATCCGCCCCGCGCCGAGCGTGGCCACCACGCGGCCGTCCTCGCGCAGGGCCGCCGCCTCGGCCGTCACGGCCACCGTCCTCAGGCTCTTGCCGGAGACGAGCGCCTGCTCGAGGGCGGGATCCCGCACGCCGGCCGCGGCCGAGCAAGCCATGAGGGCAACCAGGCAGGGACAGGCGCAGGCATGGGTTGACGACACGGCTGGGGCCTCCGTCCCTCTGGCGCGACAGGGTCCATGATCCCGCGGCCGCGGTCGGATGTCAAGACGCTTTCGGCCCGACGCGCTGGGCCGGGCAGCCGGAGCCCCGGAGGCATCGCCAGAGACGCTCGTTTTCCGGCTTGACGGGCCGCGGGGGGTGCGCTAGACTCTGTGAGGCGACATGTCCCCGTTCTGACTTCCCCATAAGTGACTTTCTTACCTACGGATAGGGAGAGCATCACGGTGAAGCGAGCACGGCGCGCCACGGCGTGGGGTGTGGGTCTGCTGGTCCTGGTCGCGGCCTGCGTGCCGCCGGGCGAGCCGGAGAAGGCGCCCGAGGCGAGGCCCGCGACGGCGGCCGAGGCGGCGAAGCCTAAGCCGGAGGTGAAGCCCACCCCCGAGCCGGCGCCGCCGGCCGTCAAGCCCGATGCCGTCTACGTCTTCTCGCCGCAGCAGCGGCGGCGCTTCGCCGCAGGCGAGATGGCCGAGCTGACGGTCGTCGTCTGCGCCGCCAGCGACCTGCCCGCCGCGACCCTCACCGTCACCGTGCGCGACCCGCAGAACACCGCGTGGGCGACGACCGACGCGCTGGGCACCCTGCCCGCGGGCCGCCACGCGCGGAGCTATGGCATCGCCGTCGGCCAGTTCCCGCCCGGCGACTACAAGCTCGCGGTGGACGTCGCGGGTCGAAGCTCCGAGGCCCTCGAGCTGACGATCGCGTCGGCCGTGCCGCGGACCCATTTCCGCATCGGCGGCTGGGTGGAGAAGCCGCCGCGCGACGCACGCGATGCGGCGCGCTGGGCACGCGCGCTCGGCCTCAACACCGTCCTGCTCCAGAACCGCTCGCCCTGGGGCGCCCAGGGCACCGTGGACGCCGGCTACGGCGCGCGGTGCGAGAAGCTGCGCAAGGCCAGGACCGCCAAGCCGCTCGAGCTCGACGGCGAGGCGCCGCCCTTCACCCGCGCCGCCGACCTGCTGACGGGCGCGGGCCTCGAGTGGATGAACGCCTGCGCGGTGAGCGGCGGCGGCCAGCCCGATCTGCGGCCCGACCGCAGCTTCGCCGACCCGGCGGTCGTGCGCGGCGCCCGCCAGCGCATCCACCACCGGCTCGTGGCCGAGCGGGCCTTCGCCCGCTGCGCCGGCATCCACTTCACCGACGAGGCCACCCTGGCCTGGCACCGCGCGGCCACCTACGAGGGGCCCTTCGGCGTGCCGGCGCGCCTCGCCGCCTTCAAGGCCGCGACGGGCGCCAAGGACGTGCCGTGGCAGCGGGGGGCGACGTGGGACGGGTGGCAGCAGTTCATGGCCTGGCGCGCGGGCGTGGTGGGCCGCGCCCTGGCCGACTGGGCCGGGGCGGTGCGCTCGGTCGAGCCCGACTACGTGGCGACCTCGCAGCTCTACTGGCCGACCCGCCTCGACGAGGGCGCCTACCCGCCGCTGGGCGCCCAGGGCCTGCCCGTGGTGACGACGCAGGCCGGCCTCGACGGCCCGGCGGGGATGATGATGCCCGCCGTGGTCGCCGATCTCCAGCGGATGGGGAACTGGGACAAGCCGCTGTGGTTCATGCCCGAGCTGACCGACGATGCCGGCCTCGACGAGGTCCGCGCCGCGCTCTCGCTGGCGCTGGCCCGCAAGATCGACGGCGTGGTCTACCCGCCCAGCCTCGACTACCGCCTCGACCGGCCCGGCGCCGGCCCGCTGCCGCTCCAGCTCATCGAGGGGCTCAGCGGGCTCAACGCGCGGCTCACGCGCCTGGGCGACTTCCTCCTGGCACTCGACAAGCCGCGCCACGACGTCGCCATCCTCTACTCGGCCACCGAGCACGCGGCACGCATCGGCAAGAGCCCGGCCAAGGCCCCCCGCGCCGCCAGCTACCCGTGGACGCTCATCGGGGCCTACGAGGCCTGCATGTTCGCCCACTTCGCGCCCACCTTCCTCAGCGAGGAGGAGTTGCTGGCCGGCGAGGGAGACAGGAGCAGGGTCGTGCTCGTCATCGGCCTCACGGCCCCGCGGCCCGAGGTCAAGGGCGCGCTCGAGCGGCTCGCGGCCTCCGGCGTCGCCGTCCTCAAGAGCCTCGACACCCAGGCCGCGCTCGAGGGCTCCGCCGAGCTCCCCGTCCGCTTCGCCAACCTCCACGCCTACCACGACGAGCTCTGGCGCAAGGGCGAGCAGGAGAAGGTGGACACGACCCTCGAGCGCCGCGACGAGGTGGCCCAGAGCCAGCTCATCTACCCCGACCTCGCGCGGCTGCGCAAGACGCTCAAGGAGCACGTCGCGCGCGACTTCACGGTCAGCGACAAGACGGTCATCGTCTGCGACCAGCGCGCCGGCGCGGGCCGCTATCTGTTCGTCGTCAACAACGAGCAGCGCACCGACATCTTCCGCGGGCTCAAGTGGGAGCTCCGCCCCTCGAAGACGCGGGTCACCCTCCGCAAGCTCGAGGGCGGCTACAAGGCCTACGACGTCTTCGGCGGCAGCCGCATCCTCACGCCCTACGTCGCCGGCTACCCCGTCGTCAACCTCGTGCTGGCCGCCGGCTCGGTGGACTGCGTGGCGCTGCTGCCGGCGGTCATCCAGGGGGTCTACATCGGGCAGGCGCGCCTGCGCGGCGGCGCCATCGAGCTCCAGGCCAACGTCCACGCCGCCGAGCCCAGGAAGAGCTGGTGGGCAGGGCCCAAGCCAAGGCGCAGCGACCTGCGGGTGCCCCTCGACGCCGCCGTGCCCATCGAGATCCGCATCCGCGACGGCGGCGGCAAGCTGCTCCACCACCTCTACCGCGCCCACACCCCCACCGGCTACCGCGAGCGCATCCCCGTGCCCGTGCTCGCGACGCCCGGCGACTGGACCGTCGAGGTCCGCGAGATGCTCAGCGGCAAGCGCGCCAGCACGGTCGTCGAGGTCGCGGCGCCAAAGGCCCCGTCGTGGCTGCGCCGACGCGGCCGGCTCGTGGCCTTCGACGGCGACCGCATCGCGGCGCTCCTGCGCGCGCCCCAGCCGCTGTGGATCGTCGTCGGCACACCCGAGGAGGCCAGGAAGGCCGAGCCGCTGGCCCAGGCCCTCGCGAGCGCCGAGCGGCCCGTCGAGATCAAGCTCGCCGCCGGCCTCGCCAAGCCCCGCAGGCTCGACCCCGCGGCCTCCGCCGTCTACGTCAGCCCCGCGCCCGACAACAAGGCCATGCCCGACGTCCGCCTGCCCGCCACCCTGCTCGGCGACGTCACCACGCACCCACTCCTCCAGGCCGTCTGCAACTACGGCCTGCTCCCGCGCACCCTGTCGCCCGACCACCCGGGACCTGGCGGCGCGCTCCTGTGCTGGCAGCGCTCGGCCTTCGAGCCCGACGTCGATACCGTGGTCGCCGCCGCCGTGGACGCGGCGGGGGTGGACCAGGCGATCGCGGCGCTGCGGGCCGCCGCGGGCGGCGCCGCGCCGCGGACGGCCTGGGCGGCCGTCGCCGGCGCCCCGCCTGCGCCCGACACGCGCTTCAAGCCGACGATCCAGCAGCTCGCCAGCGTGTGGCGCAACACGACCCTCGACAACCCCGTCGCCGCCGTCCTGCCGCCGGGCAGCGCCTCCATCGCCGTCGGCTGCCACGACGGCCAGGTCACCGCCTACGACGTGATCGGCAAGGCGCTCTGGAGCCACTGGGGCAGCAGCCGCTGCCGCAGCGTGGCCGCGAGCTTCGACGGGTCCTGGACCGCCTACGGCTCGTTCCCCGAGGTGGGCTACCTCACGGCGCGGGGCCGCGTGCAGTGGGCCGTGCCCATCGAGGAGAGCTCGCACCGCGCCGACCACACGGCCGTGGCCATGTCGCTGAGCGGCGAGCTGACCGTCGCGGGCACCCGCCGCGGCAAGGTGCGCGCCTTCGACATGGACGGGCGCCAGGTCTTCCTGCTCGGCGACGCCGACGCCGACGAGCGGGCCGAGGGCTGGCAGTCGCGGTTCGGCACCATCAACGCCATCGCCATCACCCCCAAGATCGACATGATCGTCGTCGCGGGCGACAACGAGCTCGCCGCCTTCGACATCACCGGCGAGCAGCTCTGGGCCACCACCGACCTCCGCCGCGTCATCTCGCTGACCGTCAGCCTCGCCGAGGAGCCCGCCATCCTCGTCGGCTCCCGCGACGGCTACGTCGCCGTCCTCGACAAGCAGGGCGCCGTCACCTGGCGCGCGCCCGCCGGCGGCTACGTCACCAGCGCCTGCTTCCGCGGCACCACAGGCAGCGTCCTCGCCGCATGCCTCGACGGCACGCTCACCTGCTACGACGAGAAGGGCAAGGTCGTCTGGCGCCGCCGCTCGCCCGTCGGCTTCCGCCACGTCGCCTGCTCGATCGACGGCGAGGCCGTCGCCGCCGCCGAGTTCGCCGGCAAGGTGCTCCTCATCAACGCCGCTGGCGACGTCTTCGCCGAGACCCCGCCCCTCCAGGGCATCATCCGCGTCATGGCCCTCTCCGCCGACGGCAGCTACCTGCTCGTCGGCACCGCGGCCAACGAGCTCGCTCTCTTCCGCTACGACCGACCCAAGGCCGACGAGGACATCCTCTAGCCCGCATTTCTCACCAGGTTTTGTCGTGGACGCCACAACGACATGCC
>CBFDBL010000097.1:0-12878 GCA_965603035.1 uncultured bacterium | reverse complement strand
CGCGCCGCCCGGCGCGCCAGGTCGTCGATGGCGCAGGCCATCGACGCAGGGTTCGCGTTGTAGCAGTCGAGGACGAACGTCGCGTCGCCGACGCTCTGCACGGTCATGCGCCACCTGGGCGGCTCGAGGGTCCGAAGGCGGTGCGCGATCGTGGGGGCGTCGAGCCCCATCTCGGCGGCCACGGCCACCGCCGCCAGGCAGTTGGCCACCTGGTGGCTGCCGTGCAGCGGCACGCGGAACCGCACGCCGGAGCCCGCCAGCTCGAAGCCGATGCCGTCGTCGGCGTCCCAGGCGTCGCTCGCGCGCCAGGTGGCGTCGGGCGAGCAGCCGAACGTGGCCCTGCGGCCCCGGTGCCGCAGCGCGATCCACTGGCTCCACCGGTCGTCGGCGTGGAGGACGGCCAGGCCGCTGGCCGAGAGGCCGTCGAGCAGGTGGAGCTTCTCGCGGGCCACGCCGCGCTCGTTGACGAAGGCCTCGAGGTGGGCCGGGCCGATGTTGGTGATCGCCGCGGCGTCGGCCACGACGAGCCGCGCCAGCCGCGCGAGCTCGCCCGGGCGGCTCGTCCCCATCTCGACCACGGCGAAGCGGTGGTCCGGGCGGAGCCGCAGGAGCGTCTCGGGCACGCCGATCTGGTTGTTGTGGTTCCCCTCCGAGCGGACGGTCGGGCCCAGGAGCTCCAGGAGGTGCGCGATGGCTTCCTTCACCGTCGTCTTCCCGTTGCTGCCTGTGACCGTGACGACGCGCGCGGGCATCTGGTGGGCCCACCACGACGCGATGTCGCCGTAGGCGGCCACCGTGTCGCCCACGACGACGACGGGCCGATGGCTCGCCGCCGCCAGGGGCCAGCGCGACACCACGGCCGCGCCGCCGCCGGCGCGGAGCGCGCCCTCGACGTAGTCGTGGCCGTCGAACCGCTCGCTGCCGATAATAGGCGGACAAGGAGCCGGTAGGCTCGCCGGCGATGGCGACGAACAACTCGCCGCCCTCGAGGCTGCGCGAGTCGGTCGAGACCCCGGTCAGGGGCGCCGTCGGCGCCCCCTGGACCAGTTCGCCGCCCGTCGCCTCCAGCACGTCCTCGACCGTGAACTCCATGTCTGCTCCCGAGTCGCTGAGCGGACGGATCATCGCTCTCGGGCCTCGCGTGTCCCCACTAGCAGACCCCCGCCACGGCGCGGCGGAAGGGCTCGACGACGCTGGGGTCGAACTGGGTGCCGCCGCAGGCCGCGAGCTCGGCCATCGCCTCCCCGGCGGTCCTGGCGGGGCGATGGGCCCGCGGCGAGACCATCGCGTCGTAGGCATCGGCCACGCTGAGCACCCGCGCCAGCGGGTCGATGGCCCGCCCCTCCAGACCGTCGGGGTAGCCGGCGCCGTCCCAGTGCTCGTGGTGCTGTCGGACGATGGGTGCGACGCCGTCGAGGAAGCCTGCTGCCCTGAGCAGGGCCTCGCCGCGTGCGGGGTGCTCCTTGACGGCCTCGTAGTCGTCGCGGGAGAGCGGCGCGGGCTGTGCGAAGATGACGTCGCTGACCGCGAGCTTGCCGATGTCGTGGAACAGGCCGGCCTGGCGCAGGGTCTGGATCCCGTCGTCGGCGAGGCCCATCTCCTGGGCCGTGCGCGTCGCGGCGGCGGCGACGCGCGCGCTGTGGCCGCGTGCGTAGCCGTCCTTGGCCTCGAAGCTCTCGACGAGTGCCCGCAGCGCCTTGGAGGCGTGGGCCTCGACGCTCTCGAAGAGCCGCGCGTTGTCGATGGCGGCGGCCATGTGCGGCGCCAGGCCGAGCGCCATGCGCAGGTCGCGCTCGTCGAAGGGCGCGCCGTCGCGCTTGTCGGTGGCACAGAGCACGCCCACGAGCCGCTCGGGGTGGGCCAGCGGCACGGCGACGAACGAGCTGGTGCGGTAGCCCTCGCCGCGGGTGAGGGCGCGGAAGCCCGGCTGCTGGGCCACGTCGCCGACGAGCAGGGGGACGCGGTTCTCGGCCACCCAGCCGGCGACGCCGTCGCCGATCCCGCGGCGCTCGCCCACGACCCGCTCGCCGTTGCGCCCGCGGCGGGCCCGCACGACCAGGCACTCCTCGGCGGGGTCCACGAGCAGGACCGAGACGACCCGCGCGCCGGTGGCGCGGCCGGCGGCGTCGAGGCACAACTCGAGCAGGCGGTCGAGGCGCAGCTCGCCGCCGATGGCCTGGACCATGTCCTGGAGCTCGGTGAGCTCCTTGACTCGGCGCTCGAGGGTGTGGTTGGCGTCGAGCAGGCCCTGCGCGGTGGAGGGGGCGACGGGGCTGCGGGGCGGGTCGTCGGGCGCGGGCGCGGGCCGCTCGGCGGCGGCGAGCTCCTGGGCGTGGACGAGCAGGTCCTGCTTGTCGAGCGAGTTGGCGACGACGCGTCGGAGTGCGTCGATCTCGAGGGGCTTGGTGACGCAGTCGTCGGCGCCCTTCTGGAGGGCCTCGACGGAGGTCTCGACGGTGGTGCGCCCGGTCATGGCGAGGACGAAGGTGTCCTGGCGCTCGGCCTTGATCTGGCCGATGAGCTCGAAGCCGTCCATGCCGGGCATGACGAGGTCGGTGATGACGAGGTCGTGGTGGGAGTGGTGGAAGCGCTCGAGTGCGGCGGCGGGGTCGGAGCAGGTGTCCACGTCGTAGCCGTCGCGCGCGAGTGCGGCTTCGAGCATGGAGCAGATCTTGCGCTCGTCGTCCACGACCAGGATGCGCGGCTTACTTGACATATTCGAGGATCCTGTTGCACGTGCGGAGGCGGTGGAGGGGGAGGCGGATGACGAAGCGCGTGCCCTCGTGCTCGCGGCTCACGGCCTCGATGGTGCCGCCGTGGCCCTGGATGATGCCGTAGGCGGCGGAGAGCCCGAGGCCGGTGCCGCCGTTGCCGCTGAAGAAGGGGTCGAAGATGCGCGAGAGCGCGGCCTCGGGGATGCCGCAGCCGTCGTCGGCGACCTCGATGGCGATCTGGTCGTCGGTGTCCATGGGGCGGGTGCTGACCCGCAGCTCGCCCTGGCCGCGGAGGTTCTTGACGGCGTTGCCGATCACCTGCTCGAGGGCCTGGCGGATCTGCTCGCGGCTGGCGAGGATGAGCGGCAGGTCGTCGTGGAAGGCGCAGGCGACGCTGATGCCCTCGCGGTCGATGGCGGCGAGGACCTCGTCGACGACCTCGTTGACGTTGACGGGCTCCTCGTGGAGCGGGGGCTGGCCGGCGAAGCACAGCAGGTTGCCGACGATGTGCGCGATGCGGTCCACCTCCTCCTGCATGGTCTCGAAGGTGCGGCGGCTGGGGTCCTCGGGCGCCATGTCGGCGAGGGAGAGCTGGATCCAGCCGCTGATGGTGGTGAGCGGGTTGTTGATCTCGTGTGCGACGCCTGCGGCGAAGCGGCCGAGCGCGGCGAGCTTCTCGCTCAGCGGCGGGCAGTCGCCTGGGGCGGAGCGCCGCTCGACGCTTCGGCGCATCAGGAGGCTGACCTCGCGGGCGTCGAAGGGCTCGAGGATGTAGGCGTCGGCGCCGCTCTCGAGCGCGGCGCGGGCCTTCTCGCGCGCCGAGGGCGGGAAGCTGGCGATGAGGAACGGCGGCGGCGACATCGAGCGGAAGACCGAGAAGACCTCCATGTCGCGCTCGAGCAGCGGCGCGGTGTCGATGACCACCACGTCGGCGGCCGCGCCCGTCTGCTCGACGATGGCGCGGTACGTCGAGTTGGTGTGCCGCACGCGGTAGCCCTCGGTCTTCAGCGCCTCGGCCGCCTGCTGGAGCGTCGTGTTCGGCTCGCAGACCAGCAGGATGCTCGGGCGCTGGCTCTCACGGTGGGTCTTCTTGGTCACCATCGGACACGCACTCCAAACGCGGCGCTCGCGGCGCGGGGCGCGCCGTCGGCCTCACGCCATCGCGGCCATCGGCAGGCGGATGACGAACGTGCTGCCCGCCGACGAGGTCGATTCCAGTGCCAGCTCGCCAGCCATGTTCCGCACGAAGTCGCGGCTCAGCGCCAGGCCGATGCCGGTGCCGCCGCGGTCGGCCCGGGTCGTGAAATGGGTGTCGAAGATCCGGGGCACCGCCTCCGGCGGGATCCCGTGCCCGGTGTCGCTGAAGCGGATCTCCGCCTGCCCGCCGTCGTCGGACAGCCGCGTGGCGACCCGGAGCTCGCCGCCGTCGGGCATGGCCGCCAGCGCGTTGAGCAGCAGGTTCAGGAAGGCCTGCTTGAGCCGGCCCGAGTTCCCCTGGACGACGCCGACGTCGGGCGCCAGCTCGGTCGCCACGGCGACGCCGGCCTCCTTGGCCTGGAGGCGGAGGAACTCGACGACCGTGCGCACGAGATCGTTGACCTGGAGCATCTCGGTCTCGGCGCCGGGCTCCTTGCCGAACTCGACGAGGGTGCAGGCGATCTCCTTGATGCGGCCCAGCTCCTCGGCGATGGTGCACAGCGGCGCGTGCACGGGCTCGCCGGGCTGGGCGTCGGCCAGGAGCATCTCGGTCCATCCCGTGATCGTGGTCAGCGCGTTGTTGATCTCGTGGCCCACGCGCTCGGTGACCCGGCTCAGCAGGCCCAGGTAGCGGACCGCGACGTCCTTGCCGTCGGCGTCGAGGGCGACGGGCCGCACGAGCAGCAGCGCGCCCCCGTCGCCGGCAGCGCCGTCGAGCAGCGCGAAGCGCGTGATGCGGAAGGCGGAGCGATCGGACTCCAGGAAGACGACGAAGTCGTCGTCGCCGCTGCCCGGGGAGACGGGGAGCCGCCGGAAGCTGGGGAGCAGCTCGCTCCAGTGGCGGCCGATGCGCTCGCGCGAGACGTCGAGGCCCATCTCGGCGAGCTGCGGCGACACGGCGCACACCAGGCCCCGGTCGTCCGTCACGACGGCCGCCAGCGCCTGGCCCTGTAGCCGGGCCGATGTGCCTTGCGGAGAGGGGGGCGAGTCCGTGCCCAACATCGTGTCTGGCCTCCGGTCAGGTAGACCCAGGCGAGCCGGCCCCCGCGGGGCCGGGCCGCTCAGCCGATGCCTGTCAGGGTCAGGGGCGGGCGGCTTGGGCCCCGCCCCCGCCGGGTCGCGAGGTTCAGCAGCACGCGCCGGGCGACCTCGCGGTCGTCGAAGCGGTAGCGCACGCCGCCGGCCTCCTGATAGATCTCGTGTCCCTTCCCAGCGATCACCACCACGTCGCCCGGCGCGGCCATCTCGATGGCCTGGCGGATCGCCTCGCGGCGATCGGGCTCCACGATGCGCGGCGTGCCGTTCTCGAACCCCGCCTCGATCTCGCGCAGGATCGCCTCGGTCGGCTCGCCGCGGCTGTTGTCCGCCGTCAGGAACGCCACGTCGGCGAGGGCCGACGCCACCTGGCCCATCAGGGGCCGCTTCGTGCGGTCCCGGTCGCCGCCCGCGCCGAACACCACGATGAGCCGCCGACTGCCGCCGGTCAGCTCGCGGAGCGCGCCGAGCATCGACCGCAGCCCGTCGGCGTTGTGCGCGTAGTCCACCAGCACCGTGAAATCCTGCCCCCCCTCCACGCGCTCCAGCCGCCCCGGCGCGCCGGCGAACCGCCCGATCCCCGTGGCGATCGTCCCCAGCTCCAGGCCAAGGGCCAGCCCGACGCCCGTGCCCGCGAGCAGGTTGAGCACGTTGTAGCCGCCGACCAGCGGCGACCGCACCTGGGCCTGGCCGACGGGCGTGTGGAGCCTCAGGGTCATGCCGTGCAGGTCGATCGCCTCGGCCGTCGCCGTCACGTCGGCCCCGTTGCGCAGCCCGTAGGTCATCACCTTGGCGCGTGTGCGGCCGAGGAAGAAGCCGAACTCGGGGTCGTCGGCGTTGAGCACGGCGGTCGCGTCGGGGGCCAGCGACTCGAAGAGCCGCGCCTTCGCGCGTCGGTAGTCGGCGAACATCCCGTGGTAGTCGAGGTGCTCGTGCCCGGTGATGTTGGTGAAGACGCCGACCTCGAAGGGGACGCCGCGCACGCGGTGCTGGTCGAGGCTGTGGCTGGAGACCTCCATGACGGCGTAGCTGATGCCGCGCTCGACCATGTCGGCGAAGTAGCTCTGGAGCTCGGTGCACTCGGGGGTGGTGTTCTGCGCGGGGATGCAGCGCGAGCCGATCTGGTGGACGCAGGTGGACAGGAGCGCGGGCTGCTTGCCCGCGGTCGCGAGGACGGCGCGACAGAGGGTGGCGACGGTGGTCTTGCCATTGGTGCCTGTGACGCCCACGGTGTGGACGAGCTGGGCGGGGTGGCCGTGGAACTGGCAGCACAGGTCGGCGAGCGCCTTGCGCACGTCGGGCACCAGCACGAGGGTGACGTCGCGCGGCACGTCGAGCTTGCGGTCGCTGAGCACGGCGACGGCGCCGCGCGCGATGGCCTCGGGCACGAACCGCGTGCCGTCGCAGCGGCCGCCGGGCACCACGGCAAACAGGGCCGGCGGCCGCACCCGCCGCGAGTCCAGCTCGATCTGCCGGATGCTGCGGTCCTTGAAGTTCACGAGCACGGCGTTGTCCGCCGCCTTGAGCAGTGTGCTGAGTCTCATGGCTCGGCCCTCTCCCACGGGTCAGTCTCCCCCATGCGCGCCAGGGTTTGGGCCTTGTCAGGCGCCACGCCAAGGTACGCCAACGTCTGGTCGATGATGCGGCCCACCACGGGCGCCGCCACGGTGCCGCCGAAGTGGCGCTGCCCGCGCGGGTGCTTCGTCGGCTCGACCACCGACACCATCACCACCACCCGCGGCCGCCCGATGGGCGCCATCGCCACCAGCGAGCAGATCACCCGCGAGTGCGAGAAGACCCGGCCCGTCGCGACCTGGGCGGTCCCAGTCTTCGCACCCACGCTGAAGAGCTCGAGCTTCGCGCGGCGCGCCGTGCCCTTCTCGACCGTGCGGAAGAGCACCCGCCGCACCCGCCGCGCGATGTCGGCGGGGATGGCCCGCCCGGCCGGCCGCGGCGGCCGCTCGCGCCAGACGCCGTCCTCGCCCAGCACTCGCCGCACCAGGCGCGGCCGCATCCGCACGCCATCGTTCGCGATCGCCCCATAGGCCAGCGTCATCTGCATCACGTTCACGCAGATCTCCTGGCCGATGCTGATCGACGGCACGCTGTACCCGGTCCACCGGCTCGGCGGCCGCAGGAGGCCGGGGTTCTCGCCGCGGATCGGCACCCCGGTCGGCTGCCCGAAACCGAAGGCCCGCAGGTAGCGGTAGAGCCGCTCGGCGCCCAGCTTCGTCCCGATCTTCGCAGCCCCCACGTTCGACGACTTGATGATCACCTCCGCCACCATCAGGTTCCCGTACGCGTGGTGGTCGTGGAAGCGCCGCGAGCCGATCAGCCACACCCCGTTCTCGCAGTAGATCACCGTCCCCTCGTCCACCACCCCCTCGGCGAGCGCGGCGCTGAGCACGAAGGGCTTGATGATGGAGCCAGGCTCCATCCAGTTGACGATGTAGCGGGTGCGCATCCGGTCCTCGCGCTCCTCGCGCGAGTAGTCGGCCCAGCGCCCTGGGTCGAAGGCGGGCAGCGACGCCGCCGCGAGCACGTCGCCGGTGCGCGGGTCGAGCACGACCGCCATGGCCCCCTTCGGCCCCCAGGCCTCCCAGGCCTCCCCGAGCGCCGCCTCGGCGAACGACTGGACGACCGTGTCGACCGTCAGCTCGACGTCGCAGCCCGGCCGCGGCTCCCGCCGCGGCAGGCCCACGTCGCTGATGTAGCGGCCCGCGGCGTCGCGGCGGAACGTCGCGTGGCCCGGCACCCCGCTCAGCAGGCGGTTGAACGCCAGCTCCATCCCCTCCAGACCGTTGTCGTCGATGCCCACGAACCCCAGGAGCTGCCCCGCGAGCTCGCCGTGCACGTACTTGCGCTTGTACTCGGGCACGATGCCCACCCCCGGCAGGCCGGGCGTCGCGAGCACCCGCTTGCGCTCGGCCTCGGTCACCTTCCGCTTCACCCACGTGAAATGCATGTAGCCGCGCAGCTCGGCCTCGAGCGCGTGCGGGTCGCGCGAGAGCACGTCGGCCAGCTCCTCGGCCACGCGCTTGGGGTTGACGATCGCCTCGGGCCGCGCGTAGAGCTTGCCCTTGTCCACCCACAGCCCCTCGCCGAAGCGGCGCCGCAGCGTCCGCGGCCGCAGGGCCTCGAGCTCGCCGGGCGTCAACTCCTCCCGCAGGCACACCTCGTCGTGGCGGCGCTCGAGCCGCGCCAGCAGCGCCTCGCCGTCGATGTCGAGCAGCTCGCCCAGCCGCTCGGCCACGGCTGCCTTCTCCCGGATCATCCGCGCGTTCGCGTACACCGACGGCACCTCGGTCGAGACGGCCAGCGCGCGGCCCACCGCGTCCTGGATCGCCCCGCGGCGCACCATCAGCGGCACGTGCGCGTGGTGCTGGGCGTGCGCCTTCGCGCGATACCAGTCCGCATCCTTGCCCTGGATCCAGCACAGCCGCCCAAACAACCCGGCGAACGATGCCAGCACGAAGACCGTCGCTACCCACATCCGGCCTTCGTGTGCCCGATGCCGCTCCATCTCGTCCCCTTCCGCGCGCGGCCGCCCGCCGCCCGCGCTACGCCCCCAGGCGCTCGCACACCCGCAACTTGGCCGAGCGTGCTCGCCGATTGGCCGACACCTCCGAGGCCGACGGCCGCACGGGCTTCGGCGTCACCAAAGCCACCTCGCCCGCTCGGGCCAGCCCACGGAAGCGGTTCTTCACGATCCGGTCCTCAAGCGAATGAAATGCGATCACCCCGATGCGCCCGCCAGGGGCCAGCAGCCCCGCGGCGGCCGACAGCGCCTCGTCCAGCGCCGCAAGCTCCTGGTTCACAATGAGGCGCAGACTCAGGAAAACTCTCGTGGCGGGGTGCAGTCGCCGCTCGCGCCGGGGCACGGTCCGCTCCACCAGGCGCGCGAGATCCAGCGTGGTCCGCAACCGCCCGCGTTCGGCCACCACGGCCCGCGCGATCCGCCGCGCGTAGCGCTCCTCGCCGTAGTCGCGGAACACCCGCTCAAGCTCCCGCGCCGAGCTCCGCCGCAGGACCATCGCCGCCGTCGTGCCCTCACCCCTGTCCAGCCGCATGTCCAACGGGCCCTCGACCGTGAAGCTGAATCCCCGCTCCGGGTCGTCGAGCTGCCGGCTCGAAACCCCCAGGTCCATCACGATGCCCTCCACCTTGTCAAAGCCCGAGCGCGCGGCAATCGCACCGATGTCGCGGAAGTTCCCGTGAACTAACTCGATGTGACTGCTGAACTTACCTAGCCGAGCCGCCGCCGCCGACAGGCTGCTCTCGTCGCAGTCGATCCCCAGCAGCCGCCCCCCAGGCAGCAGACGGGGGAGCAGGGCCAGCGCATGCCCACCGAGGCCTAAGGTCCCATCGATGAAGCGATGACCCGGCCCCGGCCGCAGGAGGTCAACGACCTCGGAGACGAGGACCGGTGTATGCATTTCGCGACAAACGGGGGCGAGGGGGCAGGCCTCGAGGCGCCGCCGTAGTGGGTCGGTGGCCTACGGGAGAGAAACCCCGCAGAAATCCGACGGCGCCTCTTGACAGAGAAGGCTAGAAGTGGTACCCTGCCTGATGCTGCATAGGTCTGTGGCCAGGTCGGTCATCCCCGTCCGACATAATCTGACCACGGGCTTTGGCAGGATGGCGAGGCCTCGGTTCCCCGTCCTGCACGAGGCCTCGCCGTCCCCACCCCCAGTTTCTCTACGGCCACACCCCCTTCCCCACAAGAGTTGTGCATTCAGCCCGCCGACGTTGCATCACGCCACATCCCCTCCCTCGAGGAACCCGTAGATCTCTTCCGCCAGGGCCTCGAGCTGGTCCCCGTGCTCCTCGGTCAGCGCCGCCCACCGCCTCGGGCTCCACACCTCGATGCGGTTGGCCGCACCCACGAACAGCGCCTCGTCCTCCAGCCCCGCATAGCGCAGCAGGCGATCCGACAGCACGATCCGACCCAGCTTGTCCGGAACCACCCGCTCCGCAGCACTGAAGAACAGCCGCTGGAGCATCCGCCCCTTGAACGTCATGAAGCGCGACCCCGCCAGCCGCCCCGCCACATCCTCCCACTGGCTCGCCGCAAACACGAACAGGCAGGGGTCGAACCCGGGCGCAACCACCAGACCCTTGCGAAGCTCTGCCTCCCCGATCGTCTCGCGATACTTGCTCGGCACCACCGCCCGGTGCTGGGCGTCCACCTTCTGTTGGTACCGCGAGATGAAGCGCACCAGATGGAACTCCCATTTGCTTCCAAATGCTTCCAAAGATTGCCAGCATTCTAGCCAGCGCGGCACCGCGCGTCAAGCGCAAAATCAGGAATTTCATAGGCTTAGCCATTTTTGCCCCTTAAGGCACAACATATGGAGGACCCGCCACCAAACTGCCCAAGATCTTGGCCGCAACGCCCCGCGGCCCACCCTACAGCGGGTAGGCCTCCGCGTCGTTCTCTCGCTCCGCCATCATCTCTGCCTTGAACGCTTCCCACCGCGCGCGATCCCAGATCTCCACCTGATCGCTCACCCCGACCACCGCCACTTCCCGCCGGATTCCCGCCTCCGCGAGCAGTTTCGCGGGGATCCGTAGCCGCCCCTGCCGATCCCACTGCCCCGGCTCCGCCTGGGTGAACACGAAGTGCCGGTACCGCCGGGCACTGCGGCTGTTCCCAGCCACCTGGTTCACCGTCCCCTCGACCTCGCGCCAGCGCGCCATCGTGTAGAGGGTCACGCAGCCGTCCTCGCCCACCCGCATCATAAGGCCTTCCGACGTTTCGGCTTCGGGCACGGCCTCGCGCAGCTTCGCTGGGATGATCACCCTGCCCTTGTCGTCTACCCGCGACTTGTATTCGCCGTAGAACACCGCCGTCTCCGCCTCAGCTTCGCACGCTCCCGCCCCGAGCCGGCCTGCGGAGGCGCCCGCACTACTCACCACTTCGCGCCATAATCTTACCCCGGCACACCATATCTGTCAACTCGTCCACCATAATACACCACCGCCGCGCCCGCTCCCTCCCCCATCTGGCGCGATCCCGCGCCGGTGCGCTCCCCACATCTTGCGGCGAAAAAAACTCCACCATCCCCCCGATTCGCCCCGCGCACGCCCGCCCACCCTCACCGCCGCCCGCGCGATCCCGAGCGCGCCTCCCTGCGGCGCGCGCGGGCCAATTGGACGACAAGCAGCGATCGGCGGGTTACTGGTCCCCGCGAAGCAGGCGCCCGAGGCTTTCCCCTGCAACCGCATCAAACACCGGCTGGCACCGGCATCCTGCCCCTCGTCCACAGGCTCGAAGCCTGTGCCACCGATCCGGGCGGCACGTTCCCTCTGTGGCCATCGCTTGTTCCACACTTTCGAAAGTGTGGAATCAGCACCAGCGCGACTTCGCGGCCACGGGGCTGGGTCGGGTGCGACTGCCAGCACCCCGACGATGGGGGGCCGCACGCCGGGCGGGCGGGCACGCTTGCCTCGGCGCCAGCGCGGCGCTATCATCCGCCGGCGCTCGGCCAATGCCGCATCGGGGGGCTTATGGACGCGACGTACGCCACGCGAGGACAGCCGTTCGTGCCCTACCGGCCGCTCGTGCCGGCGGCGGTGGCGTTCGCCGTGGGGATCGGGGCGCGGGAGCTGCTCTGTGT
This sequence comes from uncultured bacterium, assembly GCA_965603035.1. Classification (GTDB taxonomy): domain Bacteria; phylum Planctomycetota; class PUPC01; order DSUN01; family DSUN01; genus CAZDNN01. Next base: position 1,312 of record CBFDBL010000097.1, on the reverse strand, counting down.
GCCGCGGGCGACGGGGTGGGTGGTGGCGGGTGCGGCAGCGGCAGGGCTCGTTGTGGCGGCGGGGGTCGGGACGCGTCGGCTGGCGCAGGTGGCGCTGTGCGCGTTGCTGGCGGCGGCGGGCTGGGTGCGGCTCGACGCGGCGGCGCGGCCGCTGGGCTCGCACCACGTCGCCCGCTTCCTCGACGAACGGCCCCGGCTGGTGCGCCTGCGGGGGCTGGTGGCGCGCGAGCCTCAACGCTACACGCTGCCGGGGCTGCCGCTGTCGGGCGACAGCCGGTGGCTGGCCGAGCCGGCCGAGCGCGGCCGCTTCCCGCTGGACGTGCGCGAGGTGGCGGTGGGCGGTCACTGGAGGACGTCGGCGGGCCGGGTGCGGGTCACGCTGTTCGCGCCCTTACGGCCGCTGCGGTGCGGTGACCGTGTGGTGGTGACGTGCTCGGCGAGCCGGGCGCCTGGGCGGACGAACCCAGGCCAGTTCGACTACGCGGGCCTGCTGCGTCGGCGGGGTGTGCACGCGGTGGCGTCGGCGAAGGGCACGATGGTGGCGGTCGAGTCGGTGGGGCTGGGGCCGTGGCCGCTCGGCGTGGCGGAGCGGGCGCGGGGTGCGATGCGGGCGGTGCTGCGCCGCTCGCTGCCGGCGAGCCCCCGGGCGCGGGCGCTGCTGGGCGCGACGCTGCTGGGCGAGCGCGGCGAGCTGGACGACGAGGTCGAGGAGGCGTTCAAGCGCTCGGGCACGGCGCACCTGCTGGCGATCAGCGGGCTGCACGTGGGGATCGTGGCGTGGCTCATGTGGCACCTGGCCGCGCTGGCGGGGCTCGGGCGGCGGGCCGCGGGCGTGGTGGTGCTGGCGGCGGTGACGCTCTACGCGCTGGTGACGGGCCTGACGCCCTCGGTCCTGCGTGCGACGATCGTGACGGCGGCGCTCGTGGGCGGGATGCTGGGCCGCCGGCGCCCCGACCCGCTCCACGCGACGGCCCTCGCGGCGCTCGTGCTGCTGGCCCTTCGCCCCTACGACCTGTTCCAGGCCGGCTTCCAGCTCTCCTTCGCCGCGGTCATCAGCATCCTGTGCGTGTGCGATGAGCTCAAGGTCGCGCTCCGGCCCGTGCCGAAGCTCGAGCAGCGGCTGCTCGCGCTCGAGAACGCCACCCGCCTCCAGCGGTTCCGCCTGTGGCTCCAGCGCAAGGCGGTGCCCGCTGCGGCGGTGTCGCTGGCGGCGTGGCTGGGCGTGCTGCCGCTGATCGCCTACTACTTCAACATGTTCAGCCCGATCACGATACTGGCGAACCTCGTGGCGGTGCCGCTGCTGACGGTGGTG
>CBFDBL010000096.1:0-12908 GCA_965603035.1 uncultured bacterium | reverse complement strand
TCATCCTCTCCGGCCGCAGCGCCGGCACCGGCCACTTCGTCTGGGACGGCCTCGGCGACGGCAACTGGGACGAGGGCTACCCCGGTAGCTGGAACGGCGCGACCCCGGCGCTGCCCGCCCCCGACGGCGGCGCCTTCGCCACCGTCAACACCGCCGCCGACACCGTCACCGTGGACAAGGCCGAGGAGGTCTACATCCTCGACATCCTCGCAGGCACCGTCAACGTCGCCGCCATCGGCTCCCTCACCCAGGCCGACACCGTCACCGTCGGAGCCCCCGACGGCGCCCTCGACGTCAGCGGCGGCTTCGGCGCCGACACCCTCGACACCGCAGGCACCAGCACCTTCCGCGCCGGCTCCGTCGCCAACATCGCCACCGTCAACGTCACAGGCGGCACCACCACCTTCGAGCCAGGCTCCACGGGCTCCGTCGGCGTCCTCAACCTCGACGGCGGCGTCGCCACCATGTCCTCCCCCACCATCGGCACCCTCAACGCCAACGCCGGCATCCTCAACACCGCCGCCACCATGACCGACCTCAACATCAACGGCGCCACCGTCAACACCATCGGCGCCGCCACCGCCACCAACGTCGCACTCGCCAGCGGCAGCGTCAACCTCGCAGGCGGGAACCTCAACGTCACCCACCTCGGCGTCTCCGGCGGCGCCATCGACGCCAGCGCCGGTGCCGTCGAGGTCGCTGAGGGCGGCGTCATGACATTCGAGTCCACGTTTACCACGCTCACGGCAACGACCGGCACCTTCCAAGCCACCGGCACGATCGACACCGATGGCGCCGAGACCGTCCGGCTCGGCGGCGCCGGCACCGTGCTCACCGCGTTCACCCCCGGCTTGATCCCCTTCGAGAAGGCCAAGATCGGCGGCGGGCATGACGGCAGCCTTCAGTCCGCGGCCCCAGTCTACACCATCCAGGGCAGCGGGCACGACATCTGGGGGAGCGACGACGGCTTCTATTACGCCTACCAGGAGTTCGACTCCACCCAGCCCATGGAACTGGTGGCCCAGGTGGGTGTACAGGATGGATTCCAGGCGATCATCGGCGGCCTCGACGCCTGGGCCAAGGCCGGCCTGATGATCCGCCAGTCCACCGATGCGAACTCCCGCTTCGCGGACATGATCATCGCGAACACTGACGACAACGGGTTGAACCCCCAGATGCGGAAGTCCGACGGCGCCGACGCCCTGGGCGCCAACCAAGGCATGGGAACGCGAGTGACGTATGCCGAGCCCGTCTGGCTCAAGCTGGAATACGACGGCGACGGCACGACGTTCCGCGGATACTACAGCGACGACCCCGGGACAGCCCCCTGGATCGAGATCAGCAGCGTCGACTTCAACCTCGACACCCCGCTGACGGGGCCGGCCCTTGCCGGCCTGATCGTGACCGCCCATGACAACGACAACCTGACGCAGGTGCGCTTCGACAACGTATCGGGCTTCAGCGCGCTGCCAGCCATCACGAGGCTCACCAACCTGACCGGCGAAGGCACCATCGTGGCACGAGGCGACCTCCAGCTCACTGGTGCCCTGAGCCCAGGCGACAGCACCGGCATCATCGAGGTGCTCGGCAACCTGTCGCTCGACCCCGACGCCACCGTCATCGTCGAGCTCAACGGCCTCACCGCCGGCTTCGACTACGACCAGGTCGTCTTCGGCGGCGACCTCCTCGAGCTCAACGGCGCAGGGCTCGAGATCACCGCGAGCGGCGCCGACGTCGGCGACGAGTTCACCATCATCGACATGGCCAACGGCCAGCTCGACGGCATCTTCACCGACGCCGCGACGGGCGCGGACCTGGCCGAGGGCGTCTTCTTCCGCGAGGGCCTCAACCTCTGGCAGATCACCTACATGGGCGGGCTCGAGCGGGACGACGTCGTCCTCCGGCTCGACCAGGTCATCCCCGAGCCCGCGTCCCTCACGCTGCTCGCCCTCGGCGGACTCGGCCTGCTCGCCCGCCGCCGCCGCAGGCGCTGACCGACCGCGACCGCCGTCACACAAGGCGCCCCGTGCCGAGCACGGGGCGCCTTCTCATGCCAGAGCAGCCCGTGGCAGAAGTCCTTCGTAGGCGGAGCGTGCGATGTGGCGCCGGCTCAGAAGGGCGCCTGCTCCTGCCTCGCGTACCTGCGGGATAGCTCGTGGTACACACGGCCCATCGGGGTCAGGCGACCGCCCTTGACCAGGTGCGGAAAGGCCGAGTAGCTCCACTTCTGGACCAGCCGGCAGCCGTCTGAGGGCATGCCCAGCTCCTTGTCGACCCCGTCCGGCCCCTCCATGAACTCGATGGCCGCTCGCATGAACTCGACGAGCTGGCCCTCGGTGAGCTTGGGCTCACAGTGGTGGTTGAAGACGCCCATCTCCGTGATGACGAACGCGGCGTCCCGCAGCCCGGCCCGCTTCATGAAGGCTCTCATCGCACGGATCTTCTCGACGAAGGTGTGCGGCTTCACGACCTCTGGCTTGGCCCACTCCGGCGGCTTGTTGCCCGTGATGTAGCAGTGCAGGCCAAGGGCGTCGATGGGCATCTCCTGGCCGTACTTCTTCCTGTAGGCGCTCTGGTACTTGACGAGCAAGTCGGTGCCGTGCAGCCCACCCCAGGCCGCTTGCAGGTCGCCTGGCGCCAGCTTGATGCGCGGATTCAAAGCGTGGACGAACGACGCGAAGTCGTGGTACCACGTCGCGTACTGCTCGGGGTCCTGATACCCGCTCTCGATATCCTCGAAGCAGATGCTGTTGCCGAGCGCAATGATGCCGATCTTCTCGTAGTTCTGCTGGATGAACCGCTTGGCCTTGTCGCGGTAAGCCCACCTGGGCGGCTTCGGGGCCGGGTTCCAGACGCGGTTATTTCCCGTGAAGAACATCCGGGGACGCGCCAGAAGCCAGGCATGCACGTCGCTGCTTGGCACCCAGGGAGCCTGCCAGTAGCAGTCGCCCGACTTGAACCAGCTCGCGCCCAGCCGCTGCCAGTCCTGCTGGTTGGCCGGCGCCCCCAGCGTGCCGAAGCGCCCCTCGGTCAGCGGAAACCGCTCGCGTTCGGCAGCACCGGCTTCGGTCACCAGGATCGGCGAACTGGCCAGGGCCAGCGCAACGGTCATCGCTCTAGTGGCACAGGGCATTCCTGGCACTCCACGTATCGCAGGGGAGTCCTTGCGCGAACGTGCCACGGCACCCCCCTTTCCCGACGCCATGTCGGGCCATCACGTTTGCGCATCGCGCAGAAAAAGTCAAGGCCGCTTCCAACGTGGGAAGCGGCCTTGGCTTAGCTGGCGAGGGCGATGGGACTCGAACCCACAACCACCAGATCGACAGTCTGGTACTCTAACCAATTGAGCTACGCCCCCGGCAGGGCCGATGCGTCGAAGAGCCGGGCGGCTCTCGCAGTGGTGGGCGATGACGGGCTCGAACCGCCGACTTCATCCTTGTAAGGGATGCGCTCTAGCCAACTGAGCTAATCGCCCGTGTCTAGGTACACTCCTCAAGGATAGTGAGCATACCATTTGGGCGGCTGGGAGTCAAACTCCTTCACCCACGGGGCACGCGGGCGGCGAGGGCGGCTGGCTGCGGCTGACAACCCTTTTACATACGTCTTGCGGCGCCTTGACCACCCCCGACGCCAGATGGGGTTCAATACTACAGGGGGAGCGACGCGCCGCGGGAGAAAGGAGTTGTCGATGACACACGTTGCGCCGTTGCGGCAGCGGCATGAGGAGACGGAGCCAGCCTTGTGGAAGGAGGACGTGCGATGAGGACGACTGCGAGAGTGGTGGCGCTGGCGATGGCCTGCGTCCTGGCGCTCGGGGCGGCGGCACCGGCGGCTCAGGTGACGCTGAGCGCGGGGCTCGGGACGCCGTTCCTGCTGGGCGGCAAGAAGCAGACGACGTACCTGAAGGTGGGCCTGACGGGCTTCGGCCTGACGAGCCGCAAGCGGGCGCCGGTGAACGTGGCGATCGTGGTGGACAAGTCGGGCTCGATGAGCGGGGAGAAGATCGCGAAGGCCCGCGAGGCGGCGGTCCTGGCGGTCGGGAAGCTGGGCCGCGACGACATCGTGTCGCTGGTGGCCTACGACAGCACGGTGCGGGTGCTGATGCCCGCCACGAAGGTGCTGGACAGGACGGCGATCTTCGCGGCCATCGAGCGGCTGACGGCCGGCGGGAGCACGGCGCTGTTCGCCGGGGTGAGCCGCGGGGCGGCCGAGGTGCGGAAATTCCTTGACAAGAACCGGGTGAATCGGGTTATCCTGTTGAGCGACGGGCTGGCGAACGTGGGGCCGAGCTCGCCGTCCGAGCTCGGCGCGCTCGGGGCCTCGCTCATCAAGGAGGGCGTCTCGGTCACGACCATCGGGCTGGGCACGGGCTACAACGAGGACCTGATGACCCGCCTGGCCCAGAAGAGCGACGGGAGCCACTACTTCGCCGAGAACGCGACGGACCTGGCGCGCCTGTTCAAGGGCGAGTTCGGCGACGTCCTGTCGGTGGTGGCGCAGGAGGTGGCGGTGCGGGTTCGCTGCGCCCCGGGCATCCGGCCCGTGCGCGTGCTGGGCCGCGACGCCGATATCGACGGCCAGACCGTGCTGACGACGCTGAACCAGCTCTACAGCAACCAGGAGAAGTACGTGCTCCTGGAGGTCGAGGTGCCGGCGACCCCGGCGGGCCGCACCCGCCAGGTGGCCGAGGTGACCGTCTCCTACGCGAACATGGCGACGAGGACGACCGACCGTCTGACCAGCTCGGTGGCCGTGCGGTTCACCGACGACCCCAAGACGGTGGCGAAGAGCGAGAACCGCGACGTCATGGTCGCCGCGGTCGAGATGGTCGCCACGCAGAACAACCGGCTGGCCCTCGACCTGCGCGACCAGGGCAAGGTCCAGGAAGCGTGGGACGTGCTCACGGGCAACGTCTCGTTCCTGAACAGCAACGCCCTCCGGCTCGACTCCGAGCGGCTCAAGGACTACGCGATCGCGAACAACGACGACGCGAAGAACCTCGATGAGACCCACTGGAAGGCCCAGCGCAAGCGGATGCGCGCCTGGCAGTACTACAACGAGGCGCAGCAGGCCCGCCGCTGACGCCGTCGGGGGCGTGACGTGAAGCCGAAGCTCGTCGCGAGCCTCGTGCTGCTCGTGCTGCTGCCGCTCGTGCTCCTGGCCTGGCTGGGCGCACGGGTGGCGCGCGACGAGCAGGCGATCGTGCAGCACGAGATCCGCGAGCTGCTCACGGGCAAGCTGCGCGACGTGGACGCCACCGTGGCGAAGCTGTTGGCCGCGCGCGAGCGCAAGCTGCTCGAGGCGACCGAGCGCCAGATGCTCGACGTGCGCCACCTGCGCGAGTGGGTCCGGAGCGACCCCCACGTCGCGGCGGCCTTCGTGCTCGACGATGCGGGGGACCGGGTCCACCCGCCGCCGCTGGGGCCGCTGACCTCGGCGGAGCGGGAGTTCCTCGAGCGGGCGAGGCAGATCTGGCTCGACAAGCACGTCTTCTTCCAGACCCAGGACGAGTTCAGTCAGTTCGCGCAGAACCGCGCCGTCGGGACGGGCCGGCCGTCGGCCCAGCGGTGGGTTCAGAACGTGAGCCCGTCGCACGGCTGGTACATGTGGTACTGGGGGAGCGGGCTGCACGTGGCCTTCTGGCGGCGGATGCCGGCGGGCCACGTGGTGGGGGCGGAGCTGGATCGGGTGCGCCTGCTGGCCGACGTGGTGGCGGAGCTGCCCGCGGCGGGGCCGCGGGCGCCAGCTCTGTCGGGCGGGCGGATCGCGCTGCGGGACGCCAAGGGCGCGACGGTCACCCAGTGGGGCACGTACGAGCCCGACAGGGACGAGGAGCCGCAGACGACCCTGGCGCTGAGCCATCCGCTGGCATCGTGGACGCTGGCCTACTACGGGTCGAGCACGGAGCTGGACCGGGCGCTGCGCGGCGGGCTGCGGCTGAGCTTCGGCGTGGGGTTCGCGGCGGTGGCGCTGGCGCTGACGGGGCTGGCGGTGTACTTCTACCGCGAGAGCTCGCGGGCGATCCGCGAGGCGGCACAGCGGGTGACGTTCGTCAACCAGGTGAGCCACGAGCTGAAGACGCCGCTCACCAACATCCGCATGTACGCGGAGCTGCTCGAGCAGGCGGTGGACGAGGACGACGAGAAGGCGAGCCGCTACCTCGACGTCATCGGCTCGGAGAGCCGGCGGCTGAGCCGGCTGATCGCCAACGTACTGACCTTCGCGCGGCAGCAGCGCGAGCCGGCGACGCTGCGCCCGAGCCCTGGGGTGGTGGACGAGACGGTCGCGGCGGCGCTCGAGCACTTCCGGCCGTCGCTCGAGGGCAAGGGGATGGCGATCGCCTTCGCGCGCGGTGCGGGGGCCGAGGTGCGGTTCGACGCCGACGCGCTGGAGCAGATGCTGGGCAACCTGCTCGGCAACGTCGAGAAGTATGCGGCCTCGGGCGGCCGCCTGACCGTCACGAGCCGACAGGACGGCGACAGGACCACGATCGCGGTGGCGGACAACGGCCCGGGCATCCCGCCCAGCCACCGCGGACGGATCTTCGAGCCGTTCCACCGCGTGAGCAACAGGCTCACCGACGGGGTCTCGGGCACGGGCATCGGCCTGGCCATCGCCCGCCAGCTCGCCCGACTCCACGGCGGCGACCTGACGCTCGAGCCGTCCGCGCAGGGCGCCTGCTTCACGATCGCCCTGCGAGCCCCACCCGTCACGAGACCGCAGTGAGGTGTGCCATGAAGGTGCTGGTGGTTGAAGACGACGAGCTGACCCGCGCGGGCCTGGTCGAGATCCTCGAGGGCGAGGGCTACGCGACGGTGACGGCGGCCGACGGCGAGGAGGCGCTCCGCGTGTTGCGCCGCGAGGCGCCCGACTTCGTGTGCCTCGACGTGATGATGCCGGGGATGGACGGCTACGAGGCGTGCCGGCAGATCCGGCGGCTCAACGAGACGGTGCCGGTGATCTTCATCAGCGCGAAGTCGGAGGAGATCGACAAGGTGCTGGGGCTGGAGCTGGGGGCGGACGACTTCATCGTCAAGCCCTTCGGTGTGAAGGAGGTGGTGGCTCGGATCCGGGCGGTGACGCGCCGCTGCCTGGCCGCGCGCGGCGAGGAGCGGTCGGCGGCGCCCTTCCGCATCGGCGACCTGGAGGTCTCGCCCGCCGAGCTGCGGGCACGGCGCGGCGACCAGGTGATCGACCTCGGACTGCGCGACGTGAAGCTCCTCGAGCTCTTCGCCCGCAACCAGGGCAAGGTGCTCGACCGCAACACCATCTTCAACGCCTGCTGGGGCATGAGCTACCTGCCGAACAGCCGGACCCTCGACCAGCACATCTCGCAGCTCCGCAAGCGCATCGAGCCCGACCCCAAGGACCCCCAGATCATCCGCACCGTCCACGGCGTCGGCTACCGCTACGACGGCTGAGCCGCCGCACCCTCGGCCCGTTCCACCTGCGTCTTCGCCAGCACCAGCAGCGCCCCGCCCAGCACCACCGCCATCCCGCCGAAAAGCTCCACGGGGTCCATCCGCTCGCGCAGCAGCAGCCACGAGCCCAGCAGGGTGACGAACGGCGTCGCCAGCAGGGCGCCGCTCGCCACGATCGGCCCCAGGCGATGGATCCCGCGGTAGTAGAGCACGTGGCCCATGGCGATCCCGACGAAGCCCGAGCCGACCAGCATCGCCCACAGCGAGGGCCCCAGGCCGCCCAGCCGCTCCCAGCGACCCAGCACCAGCATCAGCACCACCAGCACCGACGACGTGTAGAGGCTGATCACCCCGAAGCTCAGCCGGATGGGATAGGGCGCCATGCGGACCCGGACGCTCACCGCGTACGCGCCCCACCCCACCGTCGTCGCCGCACAGATCACCACCCCCACCACCTCGCGCGGCGTGCCGACCCGCAGCTTGTCCACGAACATCAGCGTCAGCCCCAACAGGCTCACGCTCACACCCAGCCAGAAGGCGAAGCGCCGGCCCAGCCGACGCTCCTCCGCCAGAAACAGGAACCCGAACAGGACGGTGAACAGGAACGACAGGCGCAGGACGAACCCGATCGTGGGGGCGGGGATGAAGTAGGGGCTCACCGCGTAGCCCACCTGACCCACGATGTTCACCGCCGACGGCAGCAGCGCCGCGCGCCACACGCTCCGCACCCCCGGCAACGACGCCGGCCGCCCACGGCCACGATGGTACCAGACGACGAACGGCAGCCAGAAGAGCGCGCCCACCGCGTAGCGCACACCGTTCACCGTCCACGCGTCCAGCCAGCCGGTGAAGTAGCGCAGGGCGATCGGGATGCAGCCCCAGCCGACCATGGTCGTCAGGAGGCACGCGAGCGCGGCAGCCTTCCCGTTGTCGGTGCGCTGCATCGGGGTCGCTGGGTCTTTCCATCGGAAGGGTCAGGGGACGGCGATTCGATGAGTCTACCAGAAGCAGCGCCGCCCGCCAAACACGGCGCCCCCGCGTTGACACGAGCCGCCCGACATGCCACTATCGTGCGGCGGACCTCGACCGGCTGGCACGTGGGCGCACAAGGAGGACAGGGCATGGGGACGGGCCGGCGAATGCGGCGGGTGAGCCTGGTGGCGATGGTGGCCGCCTCGGCGGCAACGGCCAGGGGCGAGGGCCGGCCCGCGGGCGCCGACCTGGCGGCGGCGGAGCTGTGGCGGCGCGGGCGCTGCATCCTGAGCTCGGTGGTGGTCCCCGCGCAGCGGACGGCGAAGGCGCCGCGCGACCTGCGCGGCGCGCGGCCCGTCGAGGGGCGCACCTACTCGGCGAAAGTCAAGGTCGCGGCCTGGGCGCGCGACGAGCGCTCCCTGTGGGCCGCGACCGACACCGACCTGTTCCAGATCGACCTGGCGAGCCGCCGCGTCGTCCGCTCGTACGCCAAGGCCGACGGGCTGCCCGACTGGCCCGTGGACGCGCTGCTGAGCGACGGGCGCACGCTGTGGATCGTGCATCGCCGCGGCCTGGCGACCCTGGGCATCGGTCGGGACAAGGTGGAGGATCGCGCGGACGTGCGCTTCCGCTTCGCGCGGCTGCTGCGCGACGAGGGCGGCGTCTGGGCGATCGCGGACAACGCGACCTGGCGCTTCGCGGGCGACGGCCCGCCCAAACGCCTCCCGGCTCTCCCGACCGGCAGCCGCATCACCGCCACGGTGAAGGCCGGCCTGTGGCTCGCGCGGCGCGGCCAGCAGACGGCCTACTTCGTCGCCGACGCGCTGAGCCTGGGCGGGCGGCTCTACGCCGCGTCGTTCGGCGCCGTCTACGAGCTGGCCGACGGGCGCTGGAGCCGCGTGGCCGCCGAGGGCTGGACGCCGAGGGCAGGGCACGGCTGCCTGTGGCTCCTCAGCACGAAGGGACTCGTCCGCTACGAGCCCGCGACAAGGCAGTCCACGCTCCACGGGGCCCCCAAGCCGCTGCCCTCGGGGCGGCCGACTCACCTGGCCGTGACCGAAGGGGCGGTGTGGGTGGCGGTCGAGCCGCGCGAGGAGCCCAGGGGACGAGGGTTCGCGGGCGGCGGCATCGCCCGGCTCGACGTGCGCGCCGGCCGCTGGCAGACCTGGCAGTCCATCAACGGCCAACGGGCCAACCGCGCGACCGCGCTCGAGACCCGCGACGGCGCCGTGTGGGCCACCGCCATCGGCTACGAGACCTACAAGACCCTGTCGGCCCACCCGGGCATGATGCACTGCAAGCGGACCGTGCCCGTCCCCACGGGCCTGTGCCTGCACCGCTTCGACGTGGCGAAGGGCACGTGGCAGACGCTCCACCTCGCCAGCCCCGCGGGCGAGCGGCGCCGCGTGCTCGGCCAGAAGGGCAAGCAGCACGACGCCGTGATGATCCCCCGCATCGTCGAGGCCACCGCGGCCAGCGCCTCACGGCTCTTCGCCGTCGTCCGCATGTTCCCCACCGACTTCTACAGCGGCTACTACACCTGCATCGACCAGCTCGCCGCGCGGCCCGGCGCCAAGGCGGCCTGGACGGCGAGCTACGCGCACGCGCCCGAGCCGCTCGGCCTTCAGGGCGAGCAGCCGTCGGTGCTGCTCATCTCGGAATCCCACGGCAAGCGCGTGGTCTACGGCGTCGGCCACGACCACGTGCTCGGGCTCTTCGCCCACGCCGGGCGCGCCTGGGCGGTCACCGAGGGCGGCGTCGGCTGCTTCGACGAGGGCAAGGGCCGCTGGCAGCGGGTGCTCGAGACCGGCTTCCGCTTCTACTGGAAGGCCACGGCCGCGCGCGACGACGGCGAGCGTCTCTGGATCGGCTCCGACCGGGGCATCGTCGCCCGCCTCGACCTCGCGACGAACCGCTGCCAGGTGCTCACGGTGCTCGCCGAGCGGCAGATCGTGGCCATCTCGGCAGCAGAGGGGCGCACGGCGGTCCTGGGCAAGCGTGCCGAGCGCGGCTGCCTGCCCGTGCAGCTCGAGGGGAAGCTCGAGGGTCTCGACTGCGACGGCGCCGTCTTCGACGGCAAGGACTGGAAGCCGGCCGATGTGACCGTGGCCGCGCCGCCCGGCGTGCCCTGGCGAGTGGAGGGCAAGGCGAACTTCCTGAGCCGCATCGACCCGAGGACCAGGAAGCCCGTGGCCGCTTACTACCTGACCGGCGTGTTCCAGCCGCGGGTGCTGTGCGCGAGCCCCGACGGCAGGCGGGTGTGGCTGAGCACCTACTCGGGCCTGGTGCGCATCGATCGTCAGCGGTGAATGGAGACGAAACGATGGATTCCCATCTGCAACCGGCGCGCGCCGTGCCGACCGTGTGGCTGGCGGCGACGGCCGTGGCGTGCGGCGGGGTGGTGATGGCGGTCGAGCTGCTGGGCGCGCGGATGCTGAGCGTGGGCTACGGCGCCAGCCTGTTCGTGTGGGCGGCGATGATCTCGGTGACGCTGACGTCGCTGGCGGTCGGCTACTTCGTCGGGGGGTCGCTGGCCGACCGCGTGCCGCGGCCGGCGCTGCTCTACGGCATCGTGCTGACCGCGGCCGTGCTGCTGGGCGCGTGCCCGCACACGCGGTTCGTGCTCAGGGCGTGCTACGGGCGGCTCGGGCTGCGGTGGGGCGCGCTGGTCAGCTCGCTGCTCGTGTTCTTCCTGCCGCTCGGGCTGCTCGGGATGGTGGGGCCTTTCGTGATCCGCCTGGTGAGCGAGCGCGGCCGCGGCGTGGGCTTCACGGCCGGCGGCATCTACGCGCTCTCGACGCTCGGCAGCGTCGTCGGCACCCTGCTCGCGGGCCTGTGGCTCATCCCGGCGTTCGGCACGACGGCCGGCTTCCGCATCGCGGCGGTCGCGGCGGCGGCCGTCGCGGCCCTGGGCCTGCTGCTCTCCCTGGGGCTGAGGGGGGCGCCCGCCGCCGTGGTTCCCCTCGCGCTCGCGCTCGTGCCAGGCCCCGGCGTCGGGCTCGGCCACACCTACACGGCGCCCGACGGCGACGCGGTCACGGTCGAGGCGGTCCGCGACTCCGCACACGGCCACATCGTGGTGCTTGCCAAGGGGCACTACCACCTGCTCGCCGTCAACGGCATCGTGCAGACCGGCATCGTCAAGGACATCTCGCACCTGGCCAAGGCCCAGAGCCTCTCGGACCACTACTTCCTCGAGCTGCTGCCCTACGCCTACGACGACCCGCGCCGGGCGAAGGGCCTGCTCATCGGGCTGGCGGGCGGCCTCATCGCGACCGTCCTCCAGCAGCACGGCATGCGGGTGGACTCCGTCGAGCTCGACCCCGCGCTCATCGAGGTGGCGCGCGAGCGCTTCTGGTTCACAGGCCCCGCCGTCGCCGCCGACGGCCGCCGGTTCCTCGAGGACTGCCGGACGACCTACGACTTCTGCATCGTGGACACCTACGCGGGCGACACCTTCCCGTTCCACCTCACGAGCCTCGAGGCCTTCGAGGCCTGCCGCCGCGTGCTGGCCGACGACGGGCTCCTGGCCGTCAACTTCATCGGCTCGCCGACCGGCCGCGCCTTCGCAGCAGCCTACCACACCGTCAGCCAGGTCTTCCCCGAGGTCCGGGCCATCCGCAGCGAGGACGGCGACGACGTGCAGCCCATCGTCCTCTTCGCCTCGCGGCGGCCCATCGAGTTCAACCGCGGGTGGCTGGGCGAGTTGGGCGTGTTCGACGGCGTGGACCCCGTCAGCGAGGCCATCGCGCGCCTCGCCGTCGTGCCCGACACGGCCGACGCCCTGCTGCTGACCGACGACCACAACCCCATCGACCTGATCCGGGCCGACGAGGCGCTCCGCTGGCGCCAGCGCACGGCCGAGGTGCTCGGCGACCCGTTGTGGTTCTGACAGCCGCGGCGCGGCCGGGCGAACGAGGAGCCCGCATAGGCAAGCTCCCCGTCGCTACGTCACACATCCGGTCCCGTGCTACTTTGCGTACTTCACCGAGCAGCCGTACTCGGGCGCGGTCGGCGTGCTGACGGGCTTGCCGGCCAGCAGCTCGTCGAGCGCCTTCTCGACGTAGTGGACGACGCCGCTGGTCTTCCTGCCGCGCGGGTCGTTGTCCACGCCGCCGCGGTAGACGATGTGGCCCGCCTTGTCGATGATGCGGACGTCGGGCGTGGTCTTGGCCTTGTAGGCGTGGCCCACGTCGCCCGGGTGGTCGTCGAGCACGGTGTAGGGGAGGCCGTAGCCCGCGATCTCCTTCTTGTTCCGCGCCTTGTCCTGGTACTTCGTGCTGTTGATGCCCAGGATCACCACGCCCTGCTTGTGGTACTTCTCGTGCAGCGCCTTCCACGTCCCGGCCTTGTGGTGCCTCTTGTCGAAGGGGCAGTCCCAGTTCACCCAGTAGAGCACGATGGCCTTGGTGTCCGGCGCGCCCCGGAACTCCCGGATGCTCTTGGCGTTGCCATCGGGGTCCTCGAGACTGAACTCCGGCGCTTTCTCTGGCGTAGGCGCGGCCGCTAGCACCG
>CBFDBL010000095.1:0-12928 GCA_965603035.1 uncultured bacterium | reverse complement strand
CGCCGCAGCGGATCAGGCTCTCGATGGCCGCGCGGTTCGCGGCGCGCGTGTCCGCCCGCTCGCAGAAGTCGTGGAGCGAGGAGAAGGGGCCGCCAGCCTCGCGTGCGGCGACGACGGCGTCGGTCGCCTTGTCGCCGACGCCCTTGATGGCGGACATGCCGAAGCGGATCTGCCGGCCCTCGGTGCGGAACTCGTTGTAGCTGTGGTTGTCGTGGGGCGGCAGGATGGTGATGCCGTGGGCCTTCGCGTCGCGCACGAAAGCGTTCACCTGGTCGCGGTTGCTGTGCTCGCAGGTCATCGAGCCCGCGAAGAACTGCACGGGGTAGTGTGCGCGCAGGTAGGCCATGCGGTAGGTGAGGTAGCCGTAGGCAGTCGAGTGAGCCTTGTTGAAGCCGTAGCCTGCGAAGAACTCGATGAGGGCGAAGATCTCCTCGGCGCTCCTGGCGTCGAGGCCGTTGGCGACGGCGCCGCTGACGAATGCCTCGCGGCGCGCCGCGATGGTCTTTTCCTTCTTCTTGCCGATCGCCTTGATCATCGTGTAGGCGTCGCCCATCGACAGCCCGCCGACGTCGTGGGCGATCTGCATGATCTGCTCCTGGTAGACCAGCACGCCGTAGGTCGGTGCGAGGTACGGCTCGAGCGCCGCGTGGAGGTAGCTCACCCGCTCGGTGCCGTGCTTGCAGTCGATGTACTTGTCCTCCATCCCGCTCTTGAGCGGCCCGGGGCGGTAGAGGGCGACGAGGGCGATGATCTCCTCCATGGTGTCGGGCTTGAGCCGGGTGAGCAGGTTGCGCATGCCCTGGGAGGCGAGCTGGAAGACGCCCTCGGTCTCGCCGCGGTGGAGCAGCGCGTAGGTCTCGGGGTCGTCGAGCGGGATGGCCGACAGGTCGAGCCGCTCGCCCGTCTCCTCCTCGATGAGGTCGAGGATCGTCTGGCAGATCGTCAGCGAGCGCAGGCCCAGGAAGTCCATCTTCAGCAGGCCGATCGCCTCGACGTCGCCGAAGGCGAACTGTGTGGTGACGTTCTCGCCGGTCCTGGCGAGCGGCAGGTGGTCGACGAGTGGCCTGTCGCTGATGACGACGCCCGCGGCGTGGGTGGAGGCGTGGCGGGCGAGGCCCTCGAGCCGCATGGCGACGTCGAGCAGGTTGCGGACGCGGCTGTCGCGGTCGTAGCGGGCCTTGAGGTCGGGCGCCTGCTCGAGGGCCTCCTTGAGGGTGATGTGGAGGACCTCGGGCACGAGCTTGGCGATCTCGTCCACCTCCTTGAGCGGGAGGTCGAGCACGCGGCCGACGTCGCGCAGGGCGGCGCGGGCGCCCAGGGTGCCGAAGGTGATGATCTGGGCGACGCACTCCTCGCCGTACTGCCCGCGGACGTACGCGATCACCTCGTCGCGGCGGCGCTCGCAGAGGTCCACGTCGATGTCGGGCGGCTCCCGCCGCTCGGGGTCGAGGAAGCGCTTGAAGAGCAGGCCGTGCTCCACGGGGTTGAAGTCGGTCATCCCCAGGCAGCGCGCGATGAGGGTGCCCGCGCCCGAGCCGCGCAGCCCGACGGGGATGCCCTGGCTCTTGGCGTGCTCGACGAAGTCGCGGACGATGAGGAAGTAGCTGGCGTACTCCATCTCGGCGATGACGGCCAGCTCCTCGTCGAGGCGGGCCGTCATGTGCTCGGGCGGCGTGCCGCCGTACCAGCGGTCGAGCTCGGCGCGGGCCAGGCCGCGCAGGTGCTCGTCGTTGGTCAGCTCGCCGGAGTCGAAGGGCGGGAAGTGGCGCCTCGAGAAGTCGAGCTCCACCTCGCAGCGCTCGGCGATCGCGACGGTCGTCGCCAGCGCCTCCGGGTGGTCGGCGAAGCGCTCGGCCATCTCGCGAGGCGAGGCGAAGTAGAACTGGTCGCTGCCGAACGACATGCGGTCCTCGTCGGTCAGCAGCTTGCTGGTGTTGATGCAGAGCAGGACCTCGTGCGCGGAGGCGTCGTCGCGGCGCATGTAGTGGATGTCGTTGGTCGCGACGAGCGGGATGCCGAGTGCGCGGGAGAGCTCGAGCTCGGCCTCGTTGACGGTCCGCTGGTCGTCGAGGCCGTTCTCCTGGACCTCGAGGAAGTAGCGGCCGTCGCCGAAGAGCTCGTGGTAGCGGGCGGCCACGGCGCGGGCCTGGTCCATGCGCTCGGCGAGGATGTGGTGGGCGACCTGGCTCTTGAGGCAGCCGCTCAGGCAGATGAGGCCCTCGTGGTGCTCGGCCAGCGCCTGCCAGTCGATGCGCGGCTTGTAGTAGAAGCCCTCGAGGTAGGCCAGCGTGGCCAGGCGGATGAGATTGCGGTAGCCCGTCTCGTTCTCGGCGAGCAGGGTCGGGTGGAACGCGGCCCCGCGGATGCCGCCGGTCGACTCCTTGTCGTGGCGGCTGCGCGGCGCGACGTAGGCCTCGTAGCCGAGGATCGGCTTGACGCCCGCCGCGGTCGCCTCGCGGTAGAACTCGACGGCGCCGAACAGGTTGCCGTGGTCGGTCACCGCCACGGCGGGCATCCCGTAGCGCTTCGCCGTCTCGACCAGCTCGGGGATCTTGCACGCGCCGTCAAGCAGCGAGTAATGGCTGTGCACATGGAGGTGGACGAAGCTCGGAGGTGATGCCACAGGCGCCTCCCGGCTGGCAGAGGGCCGCTGCTGTCGTGAAGAAGAGGCCCGCTGGCCGCTGCGGACCGGGCTGGCGGCCGCTGCGCGGCACACCAGGGAGTGGGCTTCACATTGCCCTGACACACAATGCTCGGTAGTCTACCGGCCCCGACAGATCGAGTCAACACCAAAATCCGGGGTGCTAGCAGCGGGACAGGTCCGAGTGCGTGCCTGTCCGCTCGAACACGACGGCCTTGCCTTCGATCTTGTAAATGAGCAGCCAGTCGGCCTCGATGTGGCACTCGCGACGGCCACTGAAGCTGCCGACGAGCTTGCGATCGCGCTGAAGCGGATCGAGCGGCTCCCCCGCTATGAGTGTGCGAGCGATGAGCTTGAGCTTCTCGAGGTTCTTCCCACGCTTCTCCATGCGCTTCACGTCGCGGGAGAACTGCTTCGTGTAGACGGGAGTCCGCATCAGATCCCGAGCTTCCTGAACAGGTCGTCCGCGTCCTCGCAGACCACGAGATCGCGGGCAGCATCCGTTGCCTCAAACGTCCTCAGCGTTGTCTCGTTGGGGACCACGACATCGAAAGGAAGGCCGTTGCGGAGCTCGACCTGGCGGTAGAAGAGGGTGATCGCCTCGGTGGTGGACAGCCCCAGCTCGCGCAGGATCTCTTCAGCTCTCCGCTTGAGCCCGGGCTCGATGCGCGCTCTCACCATAGCCGTCTTGGCCATAGCACACCTCCGTTCACCAGTAGTGTAGCGCAGTTGGGATACAGATGCAAGGCGGAGAGGTCCATCTACGCCACCAGCCCCCGGTCCCAGCGCTCGACCCAGGGCGGCGGGGCGTCGCCGCGGAGCAGCGCGGCGAGGGCGAGCAACGCACGGCGGGCGTCGCCGATGGGATGGTAGAAGGCGGTCCAGTTCTCCGAGTCCTCGCCGTCGTGGTTGGGCACGACGCAGTCGAAGCGCCAGGCGTCCTGGAGCTCGCGGCAGGCGCTCGTGCAGCGCCGCTCGATCTCCTCGAGGTCCTTGAGCGACAGGATGCCCTTCTGCCGGGTGGTGCGGCGCAGGAGCTTGCGGCGCATCACGTCGGCGACGAACTTGGCGAGATCGACCCGCAGCTCGGGCTGCTTGAGGAACTCGACCTCGTCGGCGGACAGGGGCGAGAGGAACAGGCTCAGGCGCTCGACGCCGGGCGGCAGGGGGCAGTCGAGGAGCTGGCAGCCGACGAAGGGATTGCCCTCGAAGAAGGCGTCGCCGCTGGCGGCCAGGCGCTCGACGTCGCGGAGGTCCAACGCCTGGAGGTCGCCGCGGACGTCCATGACGACGTAGCGGGCATCGTCGCGCAGTGCCTCGATCGCGTCGCGCGGGCGGAAGTGGTAGTCGATGGCGTCCTGCTCGGCGGGCCGCGGGGCGCGGCTGTTGTAGAGGACGATCTGCTGGAGGCCGGCCGCCAGGTCGGGATAGAACTTCCTCAGCGCCGCATACAGCGGCCCCTTGCCCACACACGACGGGCCGGAGAGGATGACCAGGCGGCCCATGTCTCGTCTCCTTGTGGTCTGTCGGAGCGTTGTGCCTGTTGCCGGCGAGCCAGGGGCCGGGCGATACGTACGTGGATGGGAGCATGGAAGCCTGGGCAAGCTGCCCCCTCCCCTTCCACCCATCCATTCATCCAGTCATCCACCCATCCACATCCGGCGGCCTCACGCCAGCTTGCCCTTGGGCACGAAGCGGATGGCTACGCCGAAGACGTCGCCGAAGAGGCCCGCCTTGCGCTCGGCGGCCCAGACGGCGTAGCCGAGGTCGCCGCTGCCGCGCACCTCGACGAGCCACTGGACGGGCGACTGCTCGACGGCGTCGAGCTGCTCCACGGCGTGCTCGTGGGCGCGGTCGAGGCCGTCGGCCATGCGGAGGACGGCGGCGAGGTGGCGCACCGCCTCGCGGTCGGCCTCGGCGAGCTGCGCGAAGTGCGGGTGCTTGGCCTTCGGCTGCGCCTTGCGGTGGTAGCGGGCGACGTTGGCGACGAGGAGCTGCTCGTCGGGCGAGAAGCCTGGGAGCGGCTGCTCGAGGATGAGGGCGAGCGAGTGCTTGTGGTGGCGCTGGTAGCTGACGGCGATGCCGATGTCGTGGAGCAGCGCGGCGCAGCACAGCAGCTCGCGCTCGCGGTCGCCCAGGGCGTGGACGGCCGCGAGCTGGTCGAAGAGGGTCACGGCGAGCCGCGCGACCTGCTCGAGGTGCGCCAGCTCCTCGGGGTACTGGCGCGCGGTGGCGAGCGCGGTCTCGACCTTCGGGGTGGCCGGCAGGCACAGCGTGGCGAGCTTCTGGGTCATTGTGCAGGCTCAGCAGGTGACGTGGATGATGGCGGCCTTGCGCCCCTTGGCGCGGTTGAAGGCCTCGACGGCCTTGGGGGTCTCGAGCACCTGGACGTCGACGCGGCGCGCGGCGAGGAAGGCCTCGCCCTCGGGGGTGAGCTCGACGGCGGCGCTGTGGCCTGTGCCGATCACGAGCACCTGGGGGTGGCCTTTCCAGACCTTGTCGAGCTCGTCGGGGCCGATCTTGTGCGAGGTGCCGTACCGCCTCTTGGCGGCCCCCTTCTTGCGCTTCTTGACCTGGCCGTCGCCGCGGATGTGGACGTCGGTGGCATAGGTCTCGCCGCCGATGACGATCTCGCCGAAGCGCACGGCGTCGATGGCCGGGTAGTCGGGCTCCACGGGCGCCGCGGCCTGGGTGTAGTCCACGCCGGTCGCTTCCATGGCGAGGGCGACGGCCCCGTAGACCACGGCGTCGTCGCCGAGCTCGCTCTCGGCGATGTAGCCGCCAGGCCGCGCGCCGGCCAGCGCGTCGGCACTCACGATCTCGCGTACGATGGGCAGCACGAACCAGCCGCAGGCCTCGATCACCCCGCCGCCCAGCACGATGACCTCGGGGTCCAGCAGGTGCCGGATCGTCAGGCAGCCGTAGCCGAGCACCTCGGAGGCGCGCCGCATGATCTTCGTGACCACCTTGTCCCCGGCCTTGAGCGCCTTGCGCAGCACGCTGCTCTTGAAGAGCCCGTCGGCCTTCTTGACCAGCTCGGTCGCCAGGGTCTTCCTGCCGCTGGCGACGGCCTGGCGGATGTCGCGCTCGATGGCGGTGCGGCTCGCGATGGCCTCCCAGCAGCCGTAGTTGCCGCAGCCGCACAAGGGCCCGCCGATCTGGACGACCATGTGGCCGACCTCGCCCGCGGCCTCGCGGCTGCCCCGGACGAGCTTCCCGCCCAGGATCACGCCGCCGCCGATGCCCGTGCCGACCATCACGCCGACCGCGCTCTCGGCGTAGCGCGCGGCGCCCAGCCACTTCTCGCCCAGGGTGCCCATGTTCACGTCGTTGCCGATGGCGACCGGCACGCCGAAGCGCCGCTCGACCCGCGGCACGATCTCGACGCCCGTAAGGTTCATGTTCGGTGTCACGACGATGCGGCCGGCATCGGGGTCCACCACGCCGGGGATGGTGAGGCCGATGGCCGCCAGGGCGCTCGGCTCGACGCCCTGGGCGCCGAGCGCGTCGGCGATGGCCTCGAGGATCGCCTCGACCACCTCGTCGGGCGAGCCGTCGCGCGGCGTGGCGCAGCGCCGCCGGGCCACGATCTCGCCGTCGGCCCTGACCACCGCGGCCAGCACCTTCGTGCCGCCGACGTCCACGCCGACATACAGCCCGGCTTGCCGCGTTCGCCTCTTCGCCACAAGCATCTCCCGCAGAGCTGGCTTCCCGAGAGCGGCTCGCCCCGCCGCGGCCGCCCGTTCCCACGGCGGATTATGCCCGGTCCCGCGTCTGGAGTCAATGGTGCCGAGCGAAGGTCGCCGCGGGCGTGGCGTCAGGCCTCGCGGGGCAAGCCGAGCATCTCGCGAAGGCGTTCGACGTGGGTGCGGCGGGTGAAGGCCTTCCAGTCCCTGGCGGCGCGCCGCAGATGGCGCGCGCGCTGGTCGCGCAGGTGGCCAAGCAAGCCCTCGACGGCCCGGCGCTCGCCGCCGTCGTCCGAGCGCTCGCGCCGCTGCCAGTAGGCCAGCACGCGGTCGCGATAGACGTCGGCGTCGTGGACCTCGCCCAGCTCGTCCTGAAGGGCGGTCATGGCCTCGATGAGCCCGACGAGCCGGCCGGGGTAGATGTCGGCAAGGAACTCGGCGGCGTAGCGCATGCGCTTGCACTCGATGCGCAGCTCGTGCTGCTCGTCGGGCGTCAGGTGGCTGAGCCGGCGGTCGCGGCGCAGCAGCCTCTTGAGCCGCTGGCGCAGCAGCCGCGGCGCCGCCTTCCACACCCGCTTCTTGCCCTCGGGGCTCGGCACGAACAGGCTGCCCTCCGCGCCGACCGGGCCGGCCAGCAGCGGGTGGAAGCGGCCGATGAACGCCCGGTAGCGGTCGGCCTGGAACACGTCGAGCAGCTTGCGATAGTGCCGTCGGCGCAGGGCCTGGACGGAGCGGACGAGCCGTCGGACGAAGGGGCGGTGCCCGTCGGGCGCCTGGTCGCGATAGGCGGTGAGGAAGCGGAGGAAGACGTCGAGGTCGCGGACGGTGCCGAGCTCGGCGGCGAACCACTTGAGCTCGGTCCGCAAGGCGGCGCGGTCGCCGTTGAGCGCGTCGCGGAACACGCGGAGCGCGGAGCGGGCGCGCCGCAGGGCGACCCGCAGCTCGTGCACGTACTCGATGTCCTTGTCGCACCAGAGGCCGTAGGTGCGCGCCATGAAGGCCTCGAGCTGGCGGAGCAGCACGAGGCGGGCCGCGCGCGCCAGCGAGTCGGTCGGTGCGATGAGCGCGTCGGACGGCGGCCTGCCCTCGTGGACCTTCACCGCGCGGATGGGCCGCGGCATCAGGGCGTTCCAGAGCGCGGCGCCCTCGAGCGCGGCCCGCGCGTTCCCCTCGGCCGAGGGGCCGGCGATCAGCAGGTCGACGCCCTCGCCGTCGTCGAGCACGCCGACGAGCCGCGTGTCCTGCGTGTGCGAGCGATCGAGGCCGTCGGCCACGCGCACGAGCGCCGCCACGCGCAGCGCCACCTGGCCCAGCTCGTCGTCGAGCCCACAGCGGCAGGCGTGGGAACCGGGCTCCGCGCCAGCGGGCGCGCCGTCGTTCGACGCCGCGATGCTCATGGCCCGCTCGACGATCCGCCGCTGGCTCGCCGAGAGGCGAGGGAACGCCTTGCGCAGCGTCGCGTCGCGGCGCGCGCGCTTCGGCGCGTGCCCGTCGTCCTGGCCGTTACGGGTGTGAAGCGCCGACGCGATGGACACCAGCGCCCGCGACGTCTTCGTCAGCCCATGGAGATGCCGGGTCTCCGCAAACAGGCGCTCGCCCAGAGCGGCCACGCACTGCGCATGCGCCTCTGCGAAGCCCAGCGACTCGCACACCTCCCAGAGCTGGGACCGTGACACCGACTTCGCCATGGGGTCTGACCTACCTCCCGCTGCTC
Source organism: uncultured bacterium (assembly GCA_965603035.1). Classification (GTDB taxonomy): domain Bacteria; phylum Planctomycetota; class PUPC01; order DSUN01; family DSUN01; genus CAZDNN01. The sequence goes on along the minus strand of CBFDBL010000095.1, from coordinate 4,887 downwards.
GCCTGGCGTCCAGTATAGCGAAGCGAGTGCGCAGGGTCAAGAGGTCGTCTGGATTCGAGCATCCTGCCAGGGCATCGGACAGGCAGCGGCCCGCCGCGCGGGGCTTGCTCGCCGGCCCGTCCTCTGCTAGAATCGCCGTCCCCGCCCCACGACGAGGAGGCGACCCCATGTCGACGACCGAGCGCTTCATCGCACGACCCGGCCAGCGCATCGACCTGTCGAGGCACGACCCCGGCTTCACGGCGGGCTTCGACAGCAAGAAGCAGGCGCAGAAGGCACTGCGCCGGAACATCCGCCGGATGGCCGAGCTCCAGCGCCTGCTGTGGGCAGAGAACCGCCGCGCCCTGCTCGTCGTGCTCCAGGGCATCGACGCCAGCGGCAAGGACGGCACGATCCGCCACGTCATGTCGGGGGTGAACCCGCAGGGCTGCCGGGTCACCTCGTTCAAGGTGCCCACCGCCGAGGAGGCCGACCACGACTTCCTCTGGCGCATCCACAAGGCCGTGCCGGGCAAGGGCGAGATCGGCATCTTCAACCGCTCCCACTACGAGGAGGTGCTCGTCGTCCGAGTCCACGGCATCACCCCGCCCGAGGTGTGGGAGCGCCGCTACCGCGAGATCAACGCCTTCGAGGAGTTCCTGGCCGGCAACGGCACCGTCATCCGCAAGTTCTTCCTCCACATCAGCCGCGACGAGCAGAAGGAGCGCTTCGAGGAACGCATCCAGGACCCGACGAAGCAGTGGAAGGTGAACCCCCGCGACCTCGACGAGCGCAAGCTCTGGGACGACTACACCGCGGCATTCGAGGAGGCCCTCAGCCGCTGCTCCACGGCCCACGCCCCCTGGTACATCATCCCGGCCAACCGCAAGTGGTTCCGCAACCTCGCGATCTCCGAGATCCTCGTCGAGACGCTCGAGGCGCTCGACATGCGCTACCCGCCGCCCGAGTGCGACGTGACCCAGCTCGTCGTCGAGTGAGCACCGTGCCGAGAGGGAACGCGGGCTCCGCCTGCCACCCGTCGTCCGCGGGATGGGGACATCCCGCCTACAACCCCATGGCGGGGCGCGCGTCCGGATTGTAGGCGGCGTGTCCACACGCCGCGAGAAGAACACGCTGGAGCGTGCGGACGAGTAGAGCCCGCGCGGCGCCTGTGAGGGTCCTCCGGCCATGAAGGTCGCGCTGATCGGCGACGTGCACGGGAACCTGCCGGCACTCGAGGCCGTGCTGGCCGACGCCGACGCGCGCGGCTGCGAGGCACTGTGGAACATCGGCGATTTCGTCGGCTACGGCCCCTTCCCCGACGAGTGCGTGCGCCTGCTCGCCGAGCGGGCCGACGTCAGCATCGTCGGCAACTACGACCAGAAGGCCCTGAAGTTCCCCAGGAAGCGTAAGAAGTGGCGGAAGTCGAAGCGGCGGGAGAAGTGGGAGGCCTTCCAGTTCGCCTACGAGCGCCTGTCGGAGCGGAGCCGCAAGTTCCTCGCGGGGCTGCCCGAGCAGGTGCGGCTCGAGGCCGCGGGCCATCGCGTGCTGCTGTGCCACGGCAGCCCGGCGGACCCGAGCGAGCACCTGTGGCCCGAGACGCCCGAGGCGCGTCTGCGCGAGCTGGCGGCCCTGGCGGACGCCGACCTGGTGGTGTGCGGCCACTCGCACCAGGCGTTCGTCCGCGCGGTGGGGGGCGTGACGTTCGTGAACACGGGGACGGTCGGTCGGCCGGACGACGGGGATCCGCGGGCGTGCTACGCCGTGGCCGAGCTGCGGCCCGGCCGGCTGCGGGTCGTGCACCAGCGCGTGGCCTACGACGTGGCCCGCGCGGCGGCGGCGGTTCGCGCGGCGGGCTTGCCCGAGGCGTTCGCGCGGATGCTGGTCGAGGGGCGGAGCCTGGACGCGCTGGACCCGCAGCCCTGAGCGCCCGTCGGGCGGGTCAGTCGGCCGCCTCGGGCTCGGCGTCGACGACGGCGGGCCACGCGAGCGCCTTGCCCGCCCAAGCGGTGAGGAAGTAGCGTTGGGGCCAGTCGGCCGGGTCGATGAGCCAGTCGAGGGTGAACTGGAACCCGACGGGCCCCCCCGCCGCACCCTCCGGCAGATCGGCGCAGCGTGCCGTGACCTTGCGGCTGACGGCGGCCTTGGCCAGCACGACGAGCAGCGGTCGCGCCGCGCCGGCGACCGCGGCCGGCGCCACCCCGCCCGTCACGGCGACCTCGTCTGCCCGCTTCCCCTCGCCCTGGACCTCCGCCGCGAGCGACAGCTTCTTGTTGCCCGCCGGCTGCCCGGGGCCGAAGCGCCGGCCCCGCGGCCGGCGGCTCGCCCGGCATCCGGACGACGCGGACGGGCGAGACCATCTCGTCGAACCACACGAACACGGCGTAGGTGGCCCCGTGCGGCGGCAGCGCGAGCTGCTGGCGCAGGTCGACATTGAAGTGCGACGAGGCCGACAGGCGCGTGACGCCCTCCGACGGCGGCTCCGGCTTGTGGCTGCGCAGGTAGTCGCTCAGAGGCGCCGAGTCGGCCCGCAGCGCGTCGTTGTGGTGGGCGCCGCCCGTCGCGATGTCGATCGCGACGATGCGCAGCGCGCCGAAGGTCTTGCCGCCGTAGAGCTCGGCGTAGCGGCCCGGGATGCGGTAGGCGCCGAGCAGCGCGACCGTCGGGCCGTCGTCGCTCTCGGCCGGAAGCAGCGCGAAGTCCACCGAGAACTGATCCTCCGGCAGACTGGGCGAGCCGGGCTGCTCGTCGAACCACGGGGACTTCTCGATGCGCAGCGGCGCCGCGGGGGCCATGGCCTGTCCTTACGAGAAGGCGGTGCTGGAGCGGATCGGGAGCCGGCTCATGTCGCGGCCCTTCAGGCAGTCCTTGCAGTTGCCGCAGAAGGCCGTGATCGCCGTATTGCTGGCGTACATCACGCAGTCGTCGGTGCCGTAGTTGCAGTGGGGGCCGCCGGTGGTCCTGACGTAGGTGGAGTTGGTGCTGCCGTCGGGCAGGACTGAGGGTACGAGGCCGAGGGAGTGGCCGAGCTCGTGGATGGTCGTGTTGAGGCAGCGGTCGGCGGCCTGGGCCGCGTGGTCGCGCTCCTTGAACCGCACGCCCATGTAGATGCGCGGGCCGGTGCTCAGCCCGCTGCCCTCGGTCCACGAGCGGAAGTTGATGGTGACCCGCACGGGCGCGCTCGAGAGGTTGCTGAGGTTGAACCCGCAGCCGGTGAGATCGACGCGGACCGTGAAGCGGTCGGTGGGGTCGGCGGTCCAGCCGAGGGTGAACTTGCTGCGGGGGATGTTGCGCGAGGTGGTGCCCTGTCGGCCGGTGGCGGAGCGGAACCAGGTGGAGCCGTCGCCGCTGACCGGGGTCTCGTGGTCGAGCAGGTAGCCCGTGAAGTTGAGCGTGACGGGATTGGAGCGGATCTGGACGGTCTCGCTCTGGTTGGCGACGTCCCAGGCGATGGTGTCAATGAAGAAGAACTCGACGTAGCGCCGCCAGCCGGTCGTCGAGCGGTGGCGCATGGGGGCCGCCCAGCTATCGACGTAGGTGTCGCGCAGCATGCGCCGGTGCGCGGGCCGGCTGTCGGCGCCGGCGCTGCGCAGATCGACGAACTGAGGGCGGTAGGCGGCCTGGACCCTGGCGAACTGCGCGCGGTTCGCGTAGGTGCCGGTGTTCGAGCGCCGCATGCACTCGAGCTCGCAGTAGACCCTGCGCCACACGTGGTACTTGCCCGCGCGCAGGCCCCCAGTCGTGCGCTGCTCGGAGACCCACACCGAGAACTCGTCGCCGCCGTACTTCCCCAGGTAGAAGTCGACCTCGCCCGTCCAGCCCTGGGCGTCGGTCGTCGTCATGCGCGTTCCCTGGTGGCCGGTGCCGAAGCCCGCCTTCATGGAACCCGGCAGGCTCGTGTAGCCGCCGTAGACCGCCGTGCTGCTCGGGCCGGAGCTGTTGAACCGCCAGTAGACGGCGTGGCGCCACAGCCCCCACGACGGGTCGCCCGCCACCCGCTCGACCTGCGCCTTGAGCCGCACCACCCGCCCGTAGTCGCGGTGCCGCCGCGTGCGGCCCAGGTTGATATACTGCCGCCGCCAGTACCCGCCGTCGATGTCTACCTCGCTGCCGTCCGCCAGCACCTCGACCACGCGGCACACGCGTACCCTATCCAACGGACAGGGCTGGGTGGGATCGGCCACCCGGCGCGCCACTCAGTAGCCAGTCGCGACCGCGGAGCTCGCCCGGTCGAGTATGCCCGGCTCCTGCTGGGCTTCCGCTTCGTCGTCCACTGCAACTGTCTCCCGTCTCAGAGGTGCTCGCGTGCCTCTTCGTAGAGCCTGTCCATCTTCGCCCTGGGCTCGGTCGTCTCATCGTGGAGGATGGGGCCGGCCCAGGCGGCGTCGGTGTCGAAGTCGGGGCTGAAGATGAACATCAGGTCGATGTAGCGCACGACGTCGTACTCGAGCTCCAAGCCGTAGCCGCCAGCAGCCTCGACGCCCTTGCGGATCCGCTCGCGCGTCGCCTCCTCGCCCAGGATCGTGCACTCCTCGCGGAACAGCGAGCGGACGTGCTCGAGCGTGCGGTCCTCGAACTCGCGGCGCGCCTGCTCGCGGAACGCAGCGATCTGCTCTCGGCGGATCTTCAGCACGTGCGGCATGACCCCCGCAAACCGTCCCGACAGGAACCTGAGAGCCCGTCCCCCGCGCTCCCCTATCTTCGCCCAGCGACGGCGCGCTGTCAAGCGCGATCTGCGCCGTTCCGCCAGCCGCCGCCCCGGCGCGCCCCCTGCTCGCCGGGGCCATCGCGCCACCGCCCTGGCAGCCACCGTGCGTCGCGATCTCGCGGCGACCCTCACCTTCCCTGGTATGGGACGAGGCAGCGACCCGTGCGGCGCCGTCCCAACCCGCATTTCTCAGCAGCTTT
>CBFDBL010000094.1:0-13007 GCA_965603035.1 uncultured bacterium | reverse complement strand
GCTCGTCTCGTCCAGCGGCAGGGCCTAGCCCGAATCTCAGGCGGGTCGGCCCCCGAACCGCTCCGATTGCTGCGGGCAGGAGCGACACGTGCCCGGCGGGGACTTCCACCCCGCTGAAGACCGGTGCCTTTGCACGGCGCACTGAGATGCGGGCTAGGCGCTGTCGAGCCACGCGAGGGTGTGCTCGAGCACCTCGTCGGTCCAGGCCACCGAGTAGTAGCTGTGGTTGGCGCCGTCGACGGTGTGGAAGGTGGCGGGAATGGCGTTGTCGTCGCAGAAGCGGCGGTAGAAGTCGGGGGCGCCGACGGCCTCGTCGTCCCTGCTGCCGTAGATGAAGAGCGCGGGGCCGCGGTAGCCGCGCAGGTCGGCCATGACGTCGCGGCGCGAGTCCTTGGGGTCGCGGGCGCCGCCGGCCGGCTTGCGGCGGCCGAAGAGCACGCGGCCGACGAGGCCGAAGCGGATGCGGCCGCTGAGGAGCTTGGCCCACGTCTCGCGGCGGAGGGCCTTCCTGGCGTAGTCGACGAGGAAGATGCCGCGGCGGGCCACCTCCTGGCTCCTCTTCTTGTAAGGGGCGAAGAGCGGGGTGGACCACAGGAGGAGGCCGTCGGCGTCGTGGTCGAGCGAGGCGGCGCCCAGCGCGACGTTGCCGCCCGAGCAGATGCCGAGCCAGCAGGCGCGCTCGACGCCCGCCTGCTCGAGCAGGAAGCGGCGGGCGGCGCGCGCGTCCTCGATCATCCCGTCCAGATCGGTCGCCGCCACGACGCCCGTGCTGTCGCCGCGGCCACGCAGGTCGAGCCGCAGCGCGTGGTAGCCCGCCCCGCACAGCCGGCGCGCCGCCTCGACGAACAGGCGGTGCGGGCCGACCCGATACCCCGCCCAGCCGTGCACGAACACCACGCCCACCCCTCGGGCCTCGCCGTCGGGCTCGTGCAGGATCCCGACGAGACGCTCGTCGCTCGCGAACGTCACTGGCCGTTCCACTACGGCGGCCCCTTTCCCTTGGCGATCGTCTCGGATGCTCGGCGGCATGCGCCGCAGCGCGTGCACGCGCCCGTCCGACAGTCCTCGGTCGTCTCGCCCCTCTCCGCGCGGTGCTTCTCGCGCAGCAGGAAGTCCTTGGTGACGCCGGCGTCGATGTGGTCCCAGGGCAGCCAGTCGTCCTCGGCGCGTCGCCTGTGGGCGTAGTCGGCGGGGTCGATGCCGCGCTCGGCGAAGGCCTGGAGCCAGCGGCCGTAGCGGAAGTGCTCGTCCCAGGCGTCGAGCTGCGCGCCGAGCCGCCAGGCGCGCTCGACGGCCTCGGCCACCCGGCGGTCGCCGCGGCTGACGACGCCCTCGATGTGGCTGGTCTCGACGTCGTGGAACTTGAATCGCACGTGCCGGCCGCGCGCGCGCGCCAGGATGCGCTGGTGCTTCGCCCGCAGGACGTCGGGCGCGGCCATCGGCTCCCACTGGAAGGGGGTGTGTGGCTTGGGCACGAACGACGAGACCGCGACGTTGACCTGCCCGCCGCGGCCGCCCTTCTGGGCCGCGGCCTCGTAGGCGAGGTCCACGATGCCGTCCACGTCGGCGTCGGTCTCGCCCGGGAGGCCGATCATGAAGTAGAGCTTGACCGAGCGCCAGCCCTGGCGGTAGGCCTCGCGGACGCCTCGGAGCAGGTCGTCGGTGGTGATGTTCTTGTTGATGCGTCGGCGCAGGGCCTCGCTGGCGGCCTCGGGCGCGACGGTGAGGCCGCTCTTGCGGACGCGGCTGATGGCCTCGGGGATGGCGGCGAGCTGGTCGTCGACGCGCAGCGAGGGCAGCGCCATGTTGACGTGGCGGTGGTCGAAGGCCGCGCCCATCGCGTCGATGAGCTCGCGGAGCTGCGGGTAGTCGCTCGACGACAGCGAGACGAGGCTCACCTCGTCGTAGCCGGTGGCGCGGTAGCAGGCCTCGGCCAGGCGCCGCAGCGACTCGACGGAGCGGCTGCGGACGGGTCGGCGGGTCATGCCGGCCTGGCAGAAGCGACAGCCCTGGGAGCAGCCGCGCATGATCTCGAGGGTGATGCGATCGTGCACGGCCTGGACGCAGGGCACGACGGGCGCGGTGGGGTAGGCCGCGCGCTCGAGGTCCTCGACGAGCGCCCTGCGGGTCACGCGCCGCACGCCGTCGGCGCGGGGGTCGAGGCCGAGCAGGCGGCCGGCGCCGTCGCGCCGCTCGCGGTAGAGCGCGGGCACGTAGAAGTGCGGGCTCGCGTCGGCCAGCGCGCGCAGGCGCTCGGCCCGCGCCATCCCGCGCGTGGCGAGCGCGGCGTCCGCGAGGGTCAGCACCGCCTCCTCGCCGTCGCCGACCACGAACAGGTCGATGAACGGTGCGAGCGGCTCGGGCGCCATCGCGCCCACGCCGCCCGCGACGACGAGCGGCGCGTCGTCGGCCCGGTCCGCCGAGCGCACGGGGATGCCGGCCAGGGCGACCATGGCCAGGACGTTGGTGTAGCACATCTCGTACTGGAGCGAGAAGCCGACGAGGTCGAACTCGCGCAGCGGCGTGCGGGTCTCGAGGCTGAGCAGCGGCACGCCGCGGTCGCGGAGCTGGCCCTGCATGTCGGGCAGGGGCATGAAGACGCGCTCGGCGGCCACGTCGGGCCGGCGGTTCAGGACGTCGTAGAGGATGGCGAGCCCGGTGTGGGACATGCCGATGGTGTAGGTGTCGGGGAAGGCGAGCGCGACGGTCAGCGCGACGGCGTCGTGGTCCTTGGCGACCGCGTTCCACTCGCCGCCGGCGTACTGGGCGGGCTGGCGCACGCGGCGGAGGAGCTGGCTGTAGGTCTCTGGGTCCATGGTGCTATTCTACGCGATCCGCCCCGTCGATGCGCGGTCCGCAACGGGCGCCGCGCGGCCGTGGGGGTTCTGTGGCGCGGCCTCACGGGCGCCTCATGAAGGATTCCTCGGGCATGGGAGCAGCGTCGCGGCGCGCGGCGGCGTCGGGGTCGAAGTCGTCGCGGCCGAGGTCGATGCGGCGGTAGGCGCTGACGTTGAGCACGAGCGCGAGGCCGAAGAGCGACGAGAGCATGGACGACCCCCCGTAGCTGATGAGCGGCAGCGGCAGGCCGACGATGGGGATCTGGCCCGTGGCCATGGCGGTGTTGACGACGACCTGTGTGCCGAACATGGCGACCACGCCGACGATGACGAGGCGTCCGCCCGGGTGGTGGGTCTCGTCGGCGCCGCGGATGCACAGCCACAGGAGGGCGAGGTAGAGCGCGAGGACGAAGTTGGCGCCGACGAAGCCCCACTCCTCGCAGATGACGGCGAAGATGAAGTCGTTGTTGCGCGTCTTGGGCGGGATGAAGTTGTAGCGCTGGTGTGTGCCCCTGCCGAGTCCCTTGCCGAGGAGGCCGCCTGAGCCCGCCGCGGCCTTGGCCTGGCGGAGCTGGTAGGGCTCGCGGCGCCGGGGGTCGTCCTGGGAGAGGTGTGCGATGACGCGCTCGCGCTGGTACGGCCGCATGACGAGCCACACGGCGGGCACGAGCGCCAGGAAGAGCACGACGATCACCAGCAGGTGCTTCACCCGCGACGCGGCGACGAAGAGCATGGCGAACACGATGGGGAGCAGGACGAGCGCCGTGCCGAGGTCGGGCTCCTTGGCGATGAGCACCATGGGCGCCGCGGCGAGCGCGAACGGGCCGACGAGCCCGCCGAACCGCCGGTGCGACTCCTGGTACATCAGGTAGCGGGCCAGCGCCAGGATCAGCAGGATCTTCATCAGCTCCGACGGCTGCACCCGGAAGGGCCCGACCGCGATCCAGCGCTTCGCGTGGATCACGTCGCTCGTGACCCCGAAGAACAGCACGTAGACCAGCAGCGCCAGCCCCGCGAGGTAGAACAGGTAGGCGTGCTCGAGCAGGTGGCGGTAGTTGCACGACAGCACGCCCAGGAACACGAACCCGCCGAGCACGATCCACTGGACCTGCTTGAGCGGGCTCGAGGTGTAGTAGCCCTCGCCCATCGGCCCCGAGCGGTACGAGGCGCTGTGGACGAAGGCCACGCTGACGCAGAGCACGACGCCCAGCAGGGCGAGGATCATCCAGTCGCGTGGCCGAAGCCTGAGCCGCCAGATGCGCATAGGAGATCGAAAGGCAAAAGTGAGAAGGCAAGAGGCAAGAATGCGACGCTGAGTGGGCTACTCCTCCTGATGATGACGCGTGGCGAGCTCGGCGCGGTGCCGCTCGCGGAGGTCGCGGCCGCCGATGCCCTCGAGGTAGCGCTCGGGCAGGCGCTCGAGGATGCGGCGCGAGACGGGCGCCGCGACGTCGCTGCCGTGCAGGTGCTGCCCCTCGTGCTCGATCGCCACGACGACGACGACCCGCGGGTCGCCGACGGGCGCGAAGCACACGAACCAGCCGATGTTGCTGCGCTGGCCGCGGAGCCAGGCGTCGGCCGTGCTGGTCTTGCCGCCGACGGCGTAGCCCTGCTCCTCGATCCAGCCGCCCCACGCGCGCCGCGCCGTGCCGCCCATCTCGTGGCACACCCCGCGCATCGCACGGTGGAGCTGCGCCACGGTCGACGCCGACAGCCCCAGGTCCACCGCCTTCGCCTCCGCGCCGAGATCGCGTGTCCGACCGCCCGGCTCGACGATCCGGTCCACCAGCCGCGGCCGCACCAGCGTCCCGCCGTTCGCGATGGCACACACGAGCCGCGCGACCTGGAGCGGCGTGACCAGCAGGTAGCCCTGCCCGATCGACAGGTTCAGCGTGTCGCCGCCGTACCAGCGCTCGTGGCGGACCCGCAGCTTCCACGCCTCGCTGGGCAGCAGGCCGGGCCGCTCGCCGGGGAGCCGGACGCCTGTGCGCTGGCCGAAGCCGAGCCGCTCGCCCCACCTCACGATCCCCTTGAGCCCGAGCATCTCGCTGCCGATGCGGTAGAAGTAGACGTTGCACGAGCGCTTGATGGCGTCGTGGAACGAGACGACCATGGGCACGCGGTGGTTGCGGCACAGGCGGCCGCGGTAGGAGCCGCGGCAGGTGACCTCGCGGAAGGCCTTGCCCTCCTGGAGGGCGCCGAGCGCGAGCAGGAGCTTGAAGGCGGAGCCGAGCGGGTACTGGCCCTGGACGGCGCGGTCGAGCATGGGTGTGAGCGGGTCGTCGGGGTCGGGCGGGTCGGCGCGCAGGTCGTTGGCGTTGTAGGCGGGGGCGCTGGCCATGGCGAGGATGCGGCCCGTGGCGGGCTCGATGACGACGGCGGAGCCGACCTGGGACTCGAGTGCCTGCTCGGCGGCGCGCTGGACGTCCACGTCGAGGGTCAGGTGGACGTCGGCGCCGGGGACGGCGGGCTCGCCGCCGAGCACGCGCTGGGTGTTGCGCGCGGCGTCCACCTCGAGGAGCCTGTTGCCGCGTGCGGGCCGCAGCTCGAAGTCGAGCGCGCGCTCGACCCCGCTGCGGCCGATGGAGTCGTCGGGCAGGAAGCGCTTGCCGACCGAGCCCTTGTAGGCGTCCTTCCACAGCTCGTACTCGCGTGCCGAGACGGCCTGGGTGTAGCCGAGCACGTGGGCGGCGAGGCCCTCGTGCGGGCAGGAGCGCTTGGGCGAGGTGAGCATGCGCACGCCCGGGTACCAGTCGCGGTGCGCCTCGATCTCGGCGGCGGCGCGGAAGCCCACGTCGCGCGCGACCACCACGGGCGCACTGCGCAGCCGCCACCCGCGCGCCGCCAGCGCCAGGCCCTCGAAGTAGGCCCCGACCAGCTCGCCCGAGGCCACCCCCGACACCACCGACACCCGGTCCACCAGCTCCGCCGTCTCGGCGGGCACCGCGATCTGCGCGCTCGCCTGCTCCTCGCGCTCCACCAGGCTCGTGCCCTCCCGGCGCAGGAAGCGCGCCGCCAGCGCGAAGCTCACCTCGTGGCCGCGACCGCCAGCACCGGCGCGGACCGCGACCGTCACGTCGTGCACCGCGAGCACCTTCTCCCTCCGGCGCAGCTTGTAGAGCCCGTAGACCGGCTCCCACAGCTCGCGCCAGCGCGGGAGCTGGGTCGGCGTCAGGGCCAGGTCCCACGACGGCGCGTCGAACGCCAGCAGCTCGCCGCCCGCGGCCAGGATGCGGCCGCGGCTCGCCTCGACCGCCTCGCGACGCACACGCACGTTCGCCGCGTAGTCGCGGTAGTGGTCGCCCCGCACCACCTGGAGGTAGAAGAGGCGGGTCGAGACCATCAGGAACCCGCCGAAGATGACGATCAGGATCACGCGGAGGCGGTACTTGTACATCGAGTCCGCTCTTCCCTCTCACACGCCGCCGAGTCCCGCGCCCTTGCGCAGGCCGAACCACTTGGGCCGCCGCCAGAGCAGCCAGCCGACGATCGCCGAGACAAGGGCCGTGGCCGCCGCGAGCGCCGCGGCCTGGCCCAGCGCCGCGCCCGCGCGCACGCTGCCGCCCTGGGCCGCCAGCACGGCCACCGACGCCGCGCTCGAGACCGCCGAGCACACCAGCGCGCAGACCGCGTGGGTGATGGGGTGCTCGGCGTACACGCTCGGACGCAGCCACGCCAGCCCGTAGCCCAGCAGCGCGAACACACCCGTGCTCAGGCCGAACGGCTCGGCCGAAAACAGGTCCCGCACCAGGCCCAGCACGCAGCCCGCCGCGAAGCCGTCGCCGCGCCGCGACCCCAGGCACACCGGCACCAGCACCGCCACCAGCAGATGCGGCCGCCACCCGCCCAGCACGCGCAGCACCGTCGTCTGCACCAGCACGGCCACGACGGCGAGCACGACGAGTGGGAACCAGCGCACGCGGCGCCTTTCTCGGGGATCGTGCGACACGGCTGGCCGCGGGGACAGCCAGCACCGACTATCGAGCATCCAGCATCGAGTATCGAGTATCGAGCACCGAGCGCCGATTCAGGCGTGGATGTCCTGCCCGAGCCACGAGCGGGCCGCCTCCATGACGGCCTCGGGCAGGGTCGGGTGCGCGTGGATCGTCCGCGCCAGCTCGGTCACCGTCGCTTCCAGCGCGATGGCCAGGCCGCCCTCGGCGACGGCGTCGGAGGCGTGGGGGCCGACCAGGTGGAGGCCGAGCACCTCGCCGGTGGTCGCGTCGGCGACGATCTTGGCGAAGCCCGTCGTCTCGCCTATGGCGACGGCGCGGCCGAGCGCCTGGAAGGGGAAGCTGGCGGCCTTGACCTGGTAGCCCGCCTCCCGCGCCTGCGGCTCGGTGAGCCCGACGGCGCCGACCTCGGGGCTGGCGAACACGGCGGACGGCACGACGCGGTAGTCGATGGTCGAGCCCTGTCCCGCGGCGCACTCGGCGGCGACCATGCCCTGCGCCGAGGCCACGTGGGCGAGCTGGGCCTTGCCCGTCACGTCGCCGATCGCGTAGATGCCGGCCACGGAGGTCTCGCAGTGCTCGTCGACGACGATCGCGCCGTCCGCGACCTCGACGCCCACGTCCTCGAGCCCCAGCCCGTCGCTCAGCATCCGCCGCCCCACGCACACGAGCGCCAGGTCGCCCTCGACGGTCTTCCCGCCCGCCAGCGTCGCCGTCACCCCGTCGTCGACCGCCTCGAGGGCGTCGAGCTTCGTGCCCGTGTGGACCTTGACGCGGAGCTTCTTGAGGGCCTTGGTCACGGCCGAGCCGACGTCGGGGTCCATGAGCGGCAGCAGGCTGTCGAGCATCTCGACCACGGTGACCCGAACGCCGAGCTGGGCGAAGATCGAGGCGAACTCGCAGCCGATGTAGCCGCCGCCGAGGATGAACGCGCTGGCGGGCAGCTCGGCCAGCTCGAGCGCCTCGTCGCTGGTCATCACGCGCGGGCTGTCGAAGCTGATGAAGCTCGGGCGCGCGGGCTCGGAGCCCGTGGCGAGGATGATCCGCTCGGCCTCGAGGGTCTGCTCGCCGCCCTCGTTGAGCGCCACGGCCACCCGCCTGCGGCCGGCCAGCCGCGCCTCGCCCGCCACCACGGCCACCTTCGCGCGCTTGAGCAGGAAGCCGACGCCGCCGGTGAGCTTCTTGACCACGGCGTCCTTGTTCGCCATCATCGCCGCGAAGTCGAGGGTCACGTCGCTGACGTTCACCCCGATGGCGTCGGCGTGCCGGATGCTCGCGAACACCTCGGCCGAGTGGGCGAGAGTCTTGGTCGGGATGCACCCGCGGTTCAGGCACACGCCGCCGAGGGCGTCGCGCTCGACCACCGCCGTCTTCTGCCCGAGCTGCGCGGCTCGCAGCGCCGCCACGTACCCGCCCGGCCCCGACCCGATCACCACCACGTCATACTGCGCCATGGACCTGCCTCACTGAACGGGGAGAAACCGACAGACCAACGCCGATTATAGGCAACCACGGGAAGGTGTCAACCGAGAAAAACGAAGGGCCCGCACGCCCGCATCGTCCTCGTCGTCGTCCTCGTCCTCGATCTCCTCCGCGCCTCGGAGCAACGGCTCGCGTGCTCAGTAGACGTACCTGACCTCAGGCCCCACACTCCGCACCCCCTCCCACGTCTCGAGCTCCAGCACCGCCTCGACGATCGTCATGTCCCACGGCCGCACCAGGGTCAGGACCGGTGTCTTGCCGGCGTTGAAGTGCCCTTCCTTGACGATCCGGAACCCCCGCCACCACGCCCGTCTCTTGAAAGCACGTGAGGCCGTGTTGCCCCGGAGAGTGACCTGAAGCCGATCGGTGTGCAGGTGGTCGGCCCGCCCGAACCAGCACCACACCTTCGCCGGCACCCCCTCCACGACGGCGGGGGATGAGCCGCTCGGACGAGGGCCGTAGTAGCCCGTCGGCTCCTCATCGGAAAGCTGGAACGAGCAGTGGAACATGTCGCCCAGCCGGACCCCAGCGCGGAACGTGGGCTCCTTGTAGAGCAGCTCGCCGTCTCGTGTGAGGCGAAATGTGAAGACCGTGTCGCCGGTCGGCAGGAAGACAATGCGTGGGGCTCGAGGCGTCCTTCCCTCTCGCTCCTCGCCGAAGCTGCCGATCACCTGGCCGTTCGCGAGCACCTCGACCCTGTCGGCGTGGGCACATCCAGCGGGGCAGAGCAGAAGGCACGGGCCCGTGTGCCGACGCAGAACAGCGCGCACGAGCGAACGCAACCGCGGATGTGCGAACGCCAGAGCCAGCGCCACCAGGGTGATCGCGGCGAGCACAGCGTATCGGCGCCTGACTCTCATCGGCTCGTCCTGTCTGGCCCGCCGCGCCCCCTGTCCCGCCCGCTCCGCGGGAAGCCAGAGCGGCGTCGAGCCGCCGCACTCCAAAGTCCTGACGCTCCAAGTTCTCGCCTTCTCTCCGCTCGTCCCTCCGCTCCGCGGGGGGACGGCGTCCCCGCCGCTCCGCGGCTCCCCGGGGCACATCGCCCTCGCCCGGGACGGAGTCGCAGACGACCGAGGGCACCATCAGGCCCCCGCGCGACGCCGGGGGCTGCTGCCTCGTCGTGCCGCTGGAGCGGCGGTCCCTGCGTCCCCACGCTGGAGCATGGGGACGAGAAGAGCCTTCAGGCGAGGGCCCGTCGTCCGGCTGGTGACCCGCCTGGGGCGCGCCCCCAAAACAGGGCTCGCTGCGGTCAGCGGGCGAGGCCCAGCACGTCGGCCATGGCGTACTGGCCGGGCGGGCTGGCGGCGAGGAAGCGGGCGGCGCGCAGCGCGCCGCGGGCGAAGATGTCGCGGCTCGTGGCAACGTGGCGGATCTCGACCCGCTCGCCGAGGCCGCCGAACATCACGGTGTGCTCGCCGACGATGTCGCCCGCGCGAACGGCGTGGAAGCCGATCTCCTCGACCGTGCGCTCGCCGACCATGCCGTGGCGGCCGTGGACGGCGACCTCGTCGAGATTGCGGCTCAGGCCTGCGGCGACGCTTCGGCCGAGGGCGAGCGCGGTGCCGCTGGGCGCGTCTTTCTTCTTGTTGTGGTGCGCCTCGACGATCTCGGCGTCGTAGCCCTCGCCGAGCGCGGCAGCGACCTTCTCGACGACGTCGAGCAGCACGTTGACTCCCACGCTCATGTTCGAGGCGGCGAGCACGGCGATCGTCTCGGAGGCGGCGGCGAGCCGGGCCATGCCCTCATCGCCCGTGCCGGTCGTGCCGGTGACGAGCGCGACGCCGTGCTCCGCACACCAGTCGATGATGGCGAGCGCCGCGTCGGCGTGGGAGAAATCGACGAGCACGTCGGCCTCGACGCCGCGCCGCTCGGTGATCGGCACGCGCAGCTCGTCGATGCCGGCGACGGTCCCTGCATCCTTGCCCAGCAGCGGGTGGCCGGCCATCTCGAACGCGGCGGCGACCTCGACGTCCCTGTCGTCCTGGCTGAGTGCGATGATGCGGCGGCCCATCCGTCCCGCGGCGCCGTGCACGATCATGCGGACCATGGCGATCTCCTCTGACCGGCCTCGGGGCAGCAGGCTCGATCATAGCGGCCCGCGCGACGACTGTCAACGCGGCGGCAGGCGGTCTGGTCCCGCGTGTTGGCGTCTTCTCGTCCTCGTCGTCGTCCTTGGCCTCGTCCTCGACTTGAGCAAGATCCGCGGCTCCGCACGCCCAAACGAGTTTGAGCGTGGCACCCACGGTTCGGTGCTGGGGTCGTGCTCGCCGAGGGGCGTGGTTTGACAACGGGCAGGCCGGCTCCTAGAATCGCCGGCGCCTGACGAGGCGAGCCGGGCCGACCCGGCTGGGCCGGCTCGAGGCACAGGAGCGCCAACACCGTGAGCGCCTCGCGAGGATGGTCCGATGGCGCACGTCCACGACCCGACGCCACGCCGCGCGCCCCTGGCGGCGGCCGCGCTGCTGGCCGCGCTCGCGGCGGGCTGCACGCGTGGGTGGCTGGCGATGAGTGAGCGGCCCGCCTTCCCCGCCGAGGTCGCGGGCTGGCATGCGGCCGGCGAGCGGCGGGGGTTCGACCGCGGGACCGTCTTCGACTACATGGACGGTGCGGGCGAGCTGTACCTGGCCTACGGCTTCCGTCGCATCGTGGTGCAGGAGTATGCGCGGCCCGGGGGCCCTCGGATCGTGGCCGAGGTCTACGAGATGGCCACGAGCGAGGACGCCTGGGGCGTGTTCAGCCACGACCCCGAGGGCGAGGACGTCGGGGTCGGACAGGCGAACGCGTACGCGGCGGGCCTGCTGCGGGTGTGGCAGGGCGATCGCTTCTGCCGCATCCTGGCCGAGCGCGACACGCCCGCGGCGAAGGCGGCCGTCGTGGCGCTCGCGCGCGCCCTGACGGGGCCCGTCGCCGACGGCCCGCGGCCCGACCTGCTCCGCCGCCTGCCCGCCGAGTCGCTCGACGCGGCCAGCGTCCGATACTTCCACACCCAGGTCTCGCTCAACTCGCTCTACTACCTCGCCGACGCCAACCTGCTGGGCCTCTCGCCGCACACCGACGCCGTCCTGGCGGCCTACCGACCCGGCGGCGGGAAGCTGCTCCTGCTGGTGGTCCGCTACGGCGAGGCAGGGCAGGCGCGGCGGGCGTGGGAGACATTCAATCGCGTCTATCTCAAGGACAAGCCGCCCGCGGCAGGGCCGCGCCGCGTCGAGGCGATCGAGGAGGGGCGCCACGTCGGCGGGCTCGTCCGCGAGAAGTTCCTCGTGCTGGTCTTCGAGGCGCGGTCGCGTGCGGCGTGCGAGCGCCTGCTCGCGGCGGCCGCCAGCCAGTTGTAAGGGAAGGGGTAACACTTCAGCCAAGTGAAGAGAGGAGCTGGGGGGAACCTCTCCCTCGACTACGCTCGGGACAAGCCTTGAGGAGAACGGCTTCTCCCAATAGCCAGCCCCCCTTCCAAAGACCTTTGCATTGGCGGCAGCGGCCGAGGATGCTGGCCGCGGCAGCAGATCTGTTGTTCGCTCGCAGCCCCTCGCTGGCGGCGCGGCACCACGACTGCTGCCGCCGAGTGTGGAAGCTCTTGGGAAAGAAGGGGCTTGGGGGAGAAAACGCTTCTCTCAAGGCAGGTCCAGAAGAGTTGTCGCCCCCAGCTCTTCATTTCGCTGAAGTGTTGCGAGTAATGTAGACTTGACCCGGCTGCCCCGACCTGGCCCCGGCTACCGGCTACCCGACTACCCGCGCCGGAGACCGAGGCTAGGCCCCCGAGCGCTGGAACGCCGTGGTGTCCTTGAAGTAGTCCGAGAGCCTCTCGATCTTGCCCTGGAGATCGAATTCCAGCACGGTGATGATGCTGTTGCGGTACGGGGTGTCTCCGTCGCTCCCCTTGAGGGAGCCCCAGGAGACCGTCTCATAGATGATCGTCGACGAGCTCACGGGGTAGAAGCGAGACACCTCCCACTCGAGCTCTGCGTATCGCCGAAAGATGCTGCGGAACAGCGCGAGGATCCGACCCACGCCCACCACCGGTCCGGCCGGGGGAAGCCATACCCAGCTCTTGTCGGTGAACCAGTGACGCAGCCTCCGCCAATCCCGCGCCTCGAGGTCTCGCATGAAGTCGCGGACTCTGTCTTGAGCCGGCGACAGCCTCGGGTGACAGGTCGACTGCGGCTCGTCGCGCATTGGCTCGTTCGTCCTGGGTTGCAGTGCCACGGGGCGGTCGCCTGTCAGTGAGGGCCTCCCGTTGCTGACCGGCCTCACTGCTCGCCGGCCGCTCTGCTGCCTGGTCGCCGAGATTTCCCATTTTACCTGCTCCGCCTCGGTTCCGCAAGCTCACTGAGCTGCCGAATCGCTCGAGCCTGGGCTCAGGTCATGTTCTCGCCGGCGGACGCGGTGCCGCGCTGCGTTGTGCAGGCGGGGCTACGACGGTCGCTTGGATGGGACGGCGGGGAGGAGTCGTCGGTCTGCGGTGCCTCCGGGCGGGCGCAACCCCGGTGCAGGCGTCCACAGGCTGGAAGCCTGTGCCACCGGTCTGTGTGCGAGAGCTCCTGTGCGAGCATCCGCGATCTCAGAGTCGTTTAAGTGTGAGATCGAGCTACCTCCCTACTCGTCCCCATGCTCCAGCGGCCTGCCCGCCGTAGCATCAGGCGGAGGCGGGTGGGGACGCGCGCGCAGCCGCGGAGCGGCGGGGAACCCGTCCCCCCGCGGAGCGGAGGGACGAGCGCGCACGCGCTGCCCGCGTGCGCGC